>JAKQLM010000762.1 GCA_029567145.1 Pseudomonadota bacterium | reverse complement strand
GACCTGGACCCCGCCAAAGGAAATGATCGCGCGCAAGCCGGAACTGGCGAAATGGGAAAAGGGTCAGCCGGGCGGGCCGACCAACCCCCTGGGCGCGCGGGCGATCTACCTGACCTCGGGCGGGCGTGATTACGGCTACCGAATCCATGGCACGCCGGAATGGAAATCCATCGGCCGCAGCGCATCCTCGGGCTGCATCCGGATGATCAACCAGGACGTCATCGACCTGTACAGCCGCCTGCAGGGCGGTGAGAAGGTCATCGTGCTGACCGCTTCGGGCGAGATGCCCAAGGGTCTGTACATCCCCGCACCGATCGCCCCGGCGAAAAAGGCCGCTCCGGCGCCCGTCGTTCCCGTGGGCGCGGTGCCCACGCTGAAGGTCCTGCCGCCGCCTGCCGTGGTGACCGGGGTCGCCCCCGTCGTGGCGCCGGCCGTCGCACCGGCTGTCGCTCCGGTCGCGCCCGCCTCTGCCGAAGGTGCGCCGCCGTCGTCCGCCACCACCTGCGCAAGCGCGCTGGTCAACGGCGTCTGCCCGCCTGCCGTCGCGGACTAAAGGCCTTTGCCATGATGAAAGGGCGCCCGCGACGGATCGCGGGCGCCCTTTTTCATGCCCGATCCGTCACAGCCAGCGGTCGTAGTCGCTGACCAGCAGATGCAGCGGGGCCTCGTCCTCGTCGATGTCGGAGAACCGACCGATGGGTTCGCGAAAGATGTTGTCGGTCAGGTCATCGTTGACCGTGCTGACCTCGCCGATCAGCACATCCCCCCCGTCGCCCCAGAACGCATGCCAGTCGCCCGGCATCAGCGTCACGCTTTCCCCGGGGGCCAGCCGCAGCTTCTGCCCCGGACCATAGGGCGTGCGGATGCCGTCGCACATCACCACCCCGCCCCGGTCCTGCGCAAACTGGCCCTGATCATCCGAGCCATACAGCTCGACCACCAGCGTCGCCCCGCCCCGGTTGATGATGTCCTCGGCCTTGATGACATGGGTGTGCATCGGCGACAGCTGGTCCTGGCGGCTGATCAGCAGCTTTTCGGCATAGCACATGCCGCCCCCGCGCTGCAGGTCGGCCAGCCGCCCATTGCGCAAGGTGAAGAGGAACAGGCCCATCTCGTCGAACCGACCCTGCCCATAGTCGGTGATGTCCCAGCCGCACCGCGCCGCCACGATGGCCCCGGCATCCGTGCGCGCCTTGAACTGGTCCGGAGACCAATAGGCAAAGGGCGGCAGCACGAACCCGTACTGCCGGATCAGATCGTCCGCCGCCCGCATGATGTCGTTGATCCGTGACCGTTTCATCGCATACCTCCCGTTTGACGGGCACTATAACGATTGCGGATGCCGCCTCAACGCCCTACCGCTTGCCGAAGATCGAGCCTAGAATCCCCCGCACCAAAGCCTGCCCGGACCGGCTTCCCAACTGCCGCGCCATGCTTTTCGCGAAGGTCGTGCCAATGGAATCCGACCGGCTGGAAGTCCGCTTCGGCTTGTCCTCGCCATAGCCCTTGCCGTCATAGCGCCGGGCGCGGTCGAACTCGCGTTTCTCCTCGGCGGCCTGCTCTTCCTCGGCTTCTGCAGCACGGGCGGCAGCCGCAGCCTTGGCGGCCAGCTTTTCATAGGCACTTTCGCGGTCCAGGACCGTGTCGTACTTGCCCCGGACCGGCGAGCCCGCCATCACCGCCGCCCGCGCACCCGCGTCGATCGGCCCCAACTGGCTGGAGGGGGGACGGACCAGCGTCCGCTCGGCCACGCCCGGAATCCCCTTGGCTTCCAGAAGCGAGGTCACCGCTTCGCCCGTCCCCACGTCACGGATCGCCTCGTCGATCTTGAACCGCGGGTTCGGTCGGTAGGTTTCCGCCGCCTTGGCCAGGTCCTTCTGGTCCTTGGCGGTAAAGGCCCGCAGCGCGTGTTGCACCCGGTTGCCCAAC
>JAKQLM010000761.1 GCA_029567145.1 Pseudomonadota bacterium | reverse complement strand
CTGATCCGGCAGTACGGGTTCGTGCTGCCGCCCTTTGCCTATTGGTCTCCGGACCAGTTCAAGGCGCGCACGGATGCCGGGGCCATCGTGGCGGCGCGGTGCGGCTGGGACATCACCGATTACGGGCAGGGCCGGTTCGATGAGATGGGCCTGTTCCTGTTCACGCTCCGCAACGGGCGGCTGGCCGACCTGCAGCGCGGGGGCGGCATGTGCTATGCCGAAAAGCTGCTGATCAGCCGCCAGGACCAGCTGTCGCCGATGCACACCCATGTCATCAAGGCCGAGGACATCATCAACCGGGGCGGGGCCACGCTGGTGGTCGAGCTTTTCGGGTCGGACGATAAGGGCCAGTTTGCGCAGGATCGCGGCGGGGTGGTGATGTGCGACGGAATCCGCACGCCCTATGCTCCGGGGCAGAAGCTGCGGCTTGCGCCCGGGGAAAGCGTGACGCTGATGCCGGGCGACTGGCATGCGTTCTGGGGCGACGGCGGGGACGTGCTGATCGGCGAGGTCAGCACGGTGAACGATGACCTGACCGACAACATCTTTCGCGAGCCCATCGGTCGCTTTGCCGAGATCGACGAGGACGAGGCCCCGCTGCATCTGCTGGTCAGCGACTACGACCGCTGGCTGTAAGTCAGCGGGAACGAAGAAGGGCGCCCGCGATCCGTCGCGGGCGCCCTATGTTCAGTGACGCCGGACCTAGTCCGCGACGGCTGGCGGGCAGACGCCGTTGACAAGCGCGGTGGCGCAGGTGGTGTCAGTTGTGGGCGACGCGCCTTCGGCCGCGGCCGGCGCGACAGCCGGGGCCGCCGGTGCGACAGCGGGCGCCACGACGGGGGCGACACCGGTCACCACGGCGGGCGGCGGCAGGACCTTGAGCGTCGGGACAGCGCCGACCGGGACGACCGGTGCCGGATCGGCCTTCTTCGCCGGGGCAATCGGGGCCGGGATATACAGGCCTTTCGGCATCTCGCCGGAAGCGGTCAGCACGATGACCTTTTCCCCGCCCTGCAGGCGGCTGTAGAGGTCGATGACATCCTGGTTGATCATCCGGATACAGCCAGAGGACGCGCTGCGGCCAATGGATTTCCATTCCGGCGTCCCGTGGATGCGGTAGCCGTAATCACGCCCGCCCGAGGTCAGGTAGATCGCCCGCGCGCCCAGGGGGTTGGTCGGCCCGCCCGGCTGACCCTTTTCCCATTTCGCCAGTTCCGGCTTGCGCGCGATCATTTCCTTTGGCGGGGTCCAGGTC
>JAKQLM010000759.1 GCA_029567145.1 Pseudomonadota bacterium | reverse complement strand
GCGCGCGCCGACTGCGACTGAACTTCAGGACCTTCTGTTCGCCTGGACCGTGGCGAAGCATGTGAAATCGAACGCGATCATCTACGTGCGCGACGGTGCGACCGTGGGCGTCGGTGCAGGCCAGATGAGCCGCGTCGACAGCACCCGCATCGCCGCCCGCAAGTCGCAGGACATGGCCGAGGTTCTGGGCCTGCCCGCCCCGCTGACCCTGGGCTCGGTCGTGGCGTCGGACGCGTTCTTTCCCTTTGCCGACGGGCTGATCACGGCGGCCGAGGCTGGCGCGACCGCGATCATCCAGCCGGGGGGGTCGATGCGCGATGACGAGGTGATTGCCGCCGCCGACGAACGCGGGCTGGCGATGGTCTTCACCAGCATGCGCCATTTCCGGCACTGACATGCGCCGCTTCTGGATTGCCGCATGTGCGACTTTCGGTCTGGACCAGGCCTCGAAGCTGGGCGTGATGTATGGGCTGGACCTGGTGAACCGGGGCGAGATTCCCGTGTACCCGCCCTATCTGCTGTTTCGCATGGCGCGGAACTACGGCATCAACTTTGGCCTGCTGTCGCATGAATCGGACCTGGCGCGCTGGGGCCTGATCGCCGTCGCGCTGGTGATTTCGGCCTGGGTGATCTGGTGGATGCGGCGCGAACGCGGCAACGGCTGGGCGCTTGTGTCGGGCGGGGTGCTGATCGGCGGGGCGCTTGGCAACGTGGTGGACCGCATCGCCTATGGCTGGGTGGCCGATTTCCTGAACATGTCGTGCTGCGGGATCGAGAATCCCTATGCCTTCAACGTGGCCGACATTGCGATCTTTGCCGGGGCCATCGGACTGGTGTTCTTTTCCAAGAGCGACGGCAAGCCAAGCGGCACGGGTGGAAAACCTGCCCGCGCAAAGCGCCGAACCCCCTAATCCCCCCGTGACGACCGGATTGCTTTAGGCTAAGACGGGCGCAGAGACGGTTACAAGTCGGGTTCGGAGGCAGGTATGCAGGCGACAAGGGGCAGGGCGGCCATCGCGCTATTGGCGGTGCTTTGCCTTGTGGCTTGTGGCAATGGCGACCCGCAGCTGATGAACCTGCGGTCGGGCGAAGGCCCGGACGAATTCGGCATCGTTCCGCCGAAGCCCTTGGAAATGCCGGAAGATCTGTCCGCGCTGCCAGAGCCCACTCCGGGTGGGGCCAGCCGCACCGACCGCAACCCCGAAGCCGAGGCTGTGATTGCCCTGGGCGGCACGCCGGGGGTGTCCAACGGCATCCCGGCGGGTGACTCGGCGCTTTATTCGCACGCGGCGCGCTACGGCGTCGAAAGCGGTATCCGCAGCACGCTGGCGTCCGAAGACCTGCAATGGCGGCGCGACAACAACGGGCGCATCCTGGAACGGCTGTTCAACGTGAACGTCTATTACAAGGCCTACCGGTCCCAGCGTCTGGACCAGCAGGCGGAACTTGTCCGCTGGCGCGCGCTTGGGGTCCGCAACCCCTCGGCCCCGCCCCGCAAGCCCGACGAAGAGTAACAAGCGCGTTCCCCCGCCTTGCCCCGGCTTGCCACGCCTTGATTGTCAGCGCGGGGCCTGCACTTATGCCCTGACCTATCGCGGGAGACGACGATGCTTCGACCCTTTGGCCAAGGCGCTGCCCTTGCGCTGGCGCTGGCTTTGCCTGTTGCCGCCGAGCCGGTGACCACCTTCACCCTGGACAACGGCCTGAGTGTCGTCGTGATCGAGGATCACCGCGCCCCGGTCGTGGTGCAGATGATCTGGTACCGCGTCGGCGCTGCGGATGAACCGCCCGGACATTCGGGCATCGCGCATTTCCTGGAACATCTTTTGTTCAAGGGCACGGAAAAGATCGCCCCCAACGCGTTTTCCGGCATCGTCGAGGCGCAGGGCGGCGACGACAACGCCTTTACCAGTTGGGACTACACCGCCTATTTCCAGCGCATCGCCGCCGACCGGCTGGATCTTGTGATGGAGATGGAAGCCGACCGGATGCGCAACCTGCGCCTGACCGAAGAGGACGTGGCGACCGAACGCCAGGTGATTCTGGAAGAACGCGCCCAGCGGACCGACACCTCGCCCGGGGCGCTGTTGTCCGAACAGATGCGCGCGGCGCAGTTCCAGAACGGCCCCTACGGCATTCCGGTGATCGGCTGGCGGCACGAGATGGAGCAGCTTTCCCGCGAAGACGCCCTGTCCTATTACACCCGGTTTTACGCGCCGAACAACGCGACGCTGGTGATCGCGGGCGATGTCCTGCCCGACGAGGTGAAGGCGCTGGCCGAAAAGCATTACGGCCCGCTGGCACCGTCGGACGGCATCACTCCGCGCGACCGCCCGCAGGAACCGCCGCAGCTTGCCGAACGCCGGATCACCCTGGCCGACGAACGGGTGTCCGAACCTTACGTCTTTCGCACCTACCTTGCCCCCGAACGCGACCCCGGCAACCAGAAAGAGGCCGCTGCGCTGACCGTGCTGGCCGAGCTTCTGGGCGGATCGGGCCAGACCTCGGTTCTGGCGCGCGCGTTGCAGTTCGACCGGCAGGTCGCGGTCTATTCCAGCGCCTTCTATGATGGCACCAGCATCGACGACGCCACGTTCGGCCTGATCGTCGTCCCCGCCCCCGATGTCAGCCTGGAGACGATCGAGGCCGACATGGACCGGGTGATCGACGATTTCCTGAAGACCGGCCCCGATCCCGCCGCGCTTGACCGCATCCGCACGCAGGTCCGCGCCGCCGACATCTATGCGCGCGACGACGTCAACGCCCTGGCCCGCCGCTATGGCGAAAGCCTGTCGGTCGGCCTGACCATCGCCGACATCGAAAGCTGGGACGACGCCCTGTCAGCGGTCACCGAGGCCGACATCATGGCTGCCGCCGAAAAGGTATTCGACCGCCGCAACGCCGTCACCGGCTGGCTGACCCGCCCCGACCTTCTGGAGACGCCCGAATGATCCTGCGCGCCCTTTTCGCCGTTCTGGCGCTGTCCCTGCCTGCCCAGGCGGAAATGCAGATCCAGTCCGTCACCTCGCCCGGGGGCATCACCGCCTGGCTGGTCGAGGATCACAACATTCCCTTCACAGCGCTGGAGATCCAGTTCAAGGGTGGCACCTCGCTGGACACACCCGACAAGCGCGGCGCGGTCAACCTGATGACCGCGCTGATCGAGGAAGGCGCCGCCGACATGGACAGCCGCGCCTTCGCCGAAGCGCGCGATTCGCTGGCCGCCAACTTTTCGTTCGACGCGGGCACCGATTCCATCGGGGTCTCTGCCAGCTTCCTGACCGAAAACCGCGATTCAGCAATTGCGCTTCTGCAACAGGCCCTGAACGCCCCGCGGTTTGACCAGGACGCGGTGGACCGGGTGCGCGAACAAGTGCTGTCGATGCTGCGGTCCGACGAAAAGGACCCCGACACCATCGGCTCGCAGACCTTTGACGCGCTGGCCTTTGGCGACCATCCCTATGGGTCGTCCGGCGATGGCACGCTTGCCACCGTGGCCGCGCTGACCCGCGACGACATCCTTGCCGCGCACAAGGGTGCCCTGGCGCGCGACCGCATCTTCGTCGCCGCCGCCGGTGACATCACCGCCGCCGAGCTGGGGCCGCTGCTTGATCAGTTGCTGGGCGACCTGCCCGCGACCGGGGCACCCCTGCCGCCCAGGGCCGACTGGCGTCTGCCGCCCGGCGTGACGGTCAAGGACTTTCCGACGCCGCAGTCCAGTGTCCTGTTCGGCCATGTCGGCATCCCGCGCGACGACCCGGATTTCTTCGCCGCCTTCATCCTGAACGAAGCGCTTGGCGGCGGCCGGTTCACCGCCCGCCTGATGTCGGAGGTCCGCGAAAAGCGTGGCCTGACCTATGGGATCGGCAGCTATCTGGTGAACATGGATCAGGCCGACATGTATCTGGGCCAGTTCTCCGCCTCGAACGACAAGGTGGCCGAGGCGATCCAGGTCCTGCGCGACGAATGGGCGAAGATCGGGGCAGAGGGCATCACCGAAGAAGAACTGGCCACCACCAAGACCTACCTCACCGGGTCTTATCCCTTGCGGTTCGATGGCAACGGGCCGATTGCCAGCATCCTGGTCGGGATGCAGATGCAGGGCCTGCCGATCGACTATGCCGTCACCCGCAACGACAAGATCAACGCGGTGACGATGGAGGATGTCCAGCGCGTCGCCAGGCGCCTGTACCTGCCCGAGGCGCTGCATTTCGTCGTCGTCGGCCAGCCGACGGGGCTGTAAGCAAAGCCCAGCCCTTGCGGGGCGGGGCACCCCTTAGAACACCGCATGCGCTCCGCGGTCGTCGGCAACCTCGCCGCGCAGCATGGCGGCATAGTGATCCTCCAGCCGGTCGCTGCCAAATTCGGGTGTGGCGTTGGGGTCATGGCGCGTCCCGGTCCAGACCAGCATCGATTCCGTGGCATAATAGCGCCCGATCCGCGCCAGACCGGCCTTGGCCCGCAGCCGGGGGCTGACCAGCCCGGCCAGGGACAGCCCGTCGATGATCCCGTCCATCAGCGCCACCGGCACCCGCCGCACCGGCACGGGCCGACCCAGCAGCCGCGCCAGCATCGCCGCCTGATCCAGCGGCGTGATCGCCGGCCCCGGCCCGCCAATCGGCAGCACCCGGTTGCGCTTGTCCGGGTCGGTCAGGCACAGCGCCAGAAACCGCCCCAGATCGCGGTCCGAGATCGGCTTGCACGCGGTCAGCCTGCCATCGCCGAACACCAGGAAACCGCGCCCCGCCTGCACCCGCGCCACCTGACCCGACAGCGACTTGAAATAGGCGGTGGGCCGCACGATGGACCATGCCAGGGGTGCGGCCTGCAATTCGGCCTCGAACGCCAGCTTGGCGCGCTGGAACTCCAAGAGCGGCTTTTGCACGCAGATCGCCGACAAGAGCACGAATTGCCCCACCCCCGCCGCAACCGCCGCCTTCAGGACCAACGCATGCGCGGCGTGGTCCACCGCCCAGGCATCCGCAGCCGCCCCGGTCCGGCTGGCAAGGCAGGACACCACGGCAAAGGGGCGCAGGGCCATCGCCCGCTGCACATCGCCCGGGTCGGTCACCCGCCCCTCGATCACCCGGCACCCGCCCCGCCCGCACCCGCCCAGCCCGCGCAGGTCCGCCCCCGGCCGCACCAGGGCTGCAACCGGATGACCCGCCTCAAGCAATGCCCGCGCCGTGGCCCGGCCGATACTGCCCGTCGCGCCCAACAGCAGGATCTCGCGCCCGGCGTCATCGCCTGTCATGCCAGCCTTCTTCCTTCGGTCCGGTGCGGCCAAGCCCGCCTGCGCCGCCATTCGATAAAACTTACCTAAAATTGTGCTTCCTCTCTGCACAAATATCCCACGGGAGGTCTGGAGGGTGTGAAACCCTCCAGTCCGCCGCCAGCCCCGGGCGCAAGCCTTGCCAAGCTTTCGCCACGCCGCTTACAATGCAAGCCGGACGAATTCTGAACGCCAACAGGCAAGCTTCTGATTGCATTGAACCTTTACTAGCCGTCCAGTGCGGACAGCGCTTACAGAACCAGCCCCAGCTTGCGCCCCTCATGGAAGGCATAGGCCGCCAGCCTGGGCGCGGCGCAGTCGCCGATCCGGTGCAGCCTCTTGCCCGGCACCGCCTCGGGGAACGGATCGAAGGCCCGGTTCGTCGTGGCCATCACCAGCCCCGAGGCGGCGATCACCTCCTTCTCCCCCGTCAGGAACGATCGCACCGTCACCCCGTTGCCGTGCCACCTGACCAGCCGGTGTTCGGTCAGCATCCGCACCCCCAGCGCCCCCAACCGCCGCCGCACCGCGCCGTCCGCCGCCGTCCGGGCCAGTTCCTTGCCGACAAAGGCCTCGGGCGTGACGATGGTCACCTGCCTGCCCTGCTCGGCCAGGGCCCAGGCCGTCCCGACCCCGCGCCAGTTGCCGCCCTCGTCATAGACCACCACCGCGTCGCCAAGCCGCGCCTCGCGCCGCAACACGGCTTCTGGCGACCAGACGCCCCCGGCCTCGATCCCCGGCAGCGTCGGCTCCGCCGGGGCCCAGCGCTGAAAGCCGGTCTCGTCCGGCAGCGACCCGGTGGACACCACCACCACATCGGCGGGATGGGCGGCCAGATCGCTTTCATCAACAAAGCTGTTCAGCCGCAGGGTCACCCCAAGCCGGTCGAACTGCCGCTCGTACCAGTCCATCAGCTCCAGGATCTGCCCGCGCCGGGGCTGCATCCCGGCCAGCCGGAACTGCCCGCCGATCACGCCTGCGGCTTCGACCACCTCTACCCGATGCCCGCGTTCCGCCGCCACCCGGGCCGCCTCCAGCCCCGCCGGACCCGCGCCGACGACCAGCACGTCCTTTGCCGCCGCCGCAGGCAGGAACCGATCCCCGCCCCATTCGAACTCTCGCCCCGCCGACGGATTGATCAGGCAGGATATCCAGTAGTCCCGGCTGCGCCGCCCCCAGCACATCTGGTTGCAGGAGATGCAGCCCCGCACGTCCGATGCCCGCCCCTCGGCCACCTTGCGCGCCAGATGCGGGTCGGCGATCTGGCCCCGGACGATGGACACCAGGTCCGCCAGCCCCGAGGCGATGATCGCTTCGCCATTCTCGGGCGTCCGCACCCCGGCCTCAGACGTGATGACGGCGTGTTTCACCAGCCCTTTCAGCTGCTGAGTCAGCGGTGTGGTCAGCTTTTCGCCATGGGTGAAGGGCGGGATGATCGCCTCGAACTCCAGATACGACCCAGCGCCGACGGTGACGTAATCGACATGGCCGGAGCGGTCATGCAGGTCGATGATCTCGCACAGGGCCTCGGCCCCAAGGGTGACCTGATAGGCCTCGGAATAGCTGATCGTCAGACCGATGATGAAGCTTTCCCCGCAGGCGCGGCGGATGCGCTCGATCACCTGGCGCGAGAACCGGGTGCGACCTTCCAGCGACCCGCCCCATTGGTCGGTACGCTGGTTCGACCAGGGCGTCCAGAACTGGTCCAGAAGCGAGTGATAGGCCGCCCAGACCTCTACCCCCTGAAAACCCGCCGCCTTGGCCCGGACGGCGGCGGCGACATGGGCGTCCAGCAATTCTTCGACTTCGACGCCGGTCATGGCGTGGCTGCCGTCGCTGTCGTGATAGGACGGCCCGCCGGACGGAGACCAGTGCGGCGCGAAGCTCAGGTCGGAATCGCCATGCGCGCCAATGTGGTAAAGCTGCTGAAGGATCACCGCGCCTGCCGCTTTCACCTCATCGGTGATGGTGCGGAAGGCGGGGATCACGGCGTCATCCGAATGCAGGAAGTTGCCCCGGGTCAGCACGCCCGTCCGATGCACCGGCACGGGTTCGGCCACCACCATCGCCGCGCCACCCAGGGCGCGTTCCAGAAGATACTTGCCGAACCGGGGCCCCGGCATCCCCTGATCCGACATGTTGGCGGTGTGCGCGCCAAAGACGATGCGGTTGCGCAGGGTTTCGTCGCGCAGTTTCAGCGGCGACATCAGTCTGGGGTGCTGGGTCATGGCCGGGCCTCCTGCCGGGGATGGCAGCAGGAATCGACACCTGTGTCAAGTTTCCCGACGGTGGCCGCATGACCCGGAGTTTTCCAAAACTCCGGCGCGATTTCTTTGAAGAAATCGCTTACTCGGCGGCGGTGTCCTGTGCCGGGTCCCAGCCTGCGATGGCCTTGACCTCAAGGAATTCCTCGATCCCCCAATGCCCGCCCTCGCGCGCGCGACCGCTGGCCTTGACGCCCCCGAACGGTGCCCCCGCCCCACGCCTGCGGCCGTTCATTTCCACCATCCCGGCGCGCAGCGCGCGGGCCAGACGGTTGCGCCGCGCGCCGTCGGCGGTCTGGGCATAGTTCGTCAGGCCATAGGGCGTGTCATTGGCGATCTGCACCGCCTCGGCCTCGGTCTCGAAGGGGATGATTGACAGGACCGGGCCGAAGATTTCCTCACGCTCGATGGTCATGCCCGGCGTCACGTCGGCAAAGACCGTCGGGCGAACGTAAAAGCCCTTGTTCATCCCCTCGGGCAGGCCAAGCCCACCGGCCACCAGCCGCGCGCCCTCATCAATGCCCTTCTGGATATAGCCCTGGATCTGGTCCCACTGGCGCTTGTTCACCACC
Organism: Pseudomonadota bacterium; assembly: GCA_029567145.1. Lineage (GTDB taxonomy): Bacteria > Pseudomonadota > Alphaproteobacteria > Rhodobacterales > Rhodobacteraceae > Tabrizicola. The sequence continues at coordinate 8,287 of JAKQLM010000759.1, read as the reverse complement.
GGGCCGATGTGGCCACCGGGTTGGCTGGCCGGGGCGACCTTGATCGACTGCGCGACCTCGGCGGCAATCTCGACGGCGCGGTCGTAGTAGGGCCGTTCCACCAGCATCCGGCTGGGCGCGTTGCAGGACTGGCCCGAGTTGTACATCAGGTGCCGCACGCCGCGTTCCACCGCCTTGTCGTCGGCATCGGCGAAGACAAGGTTCGCGCCCTTGCCGCCCAGTTCCAGCGTGACCCGCTTCAAGGTCTGCGCGGCGGCGACGGAAATCGCCCGCCCGGCCCGGGTGCTGCCGGTAAAGCTGATCATCTCGACATCCGGGTGGCCGGAGAGCGTCGCGCCGACCCCCGGCCCGTCACCGTTCACCAGGTTGAAGACGCCGGGAGGCACGCCCGCGTCATGGCAGAATTCAGCGAACAGGATCGACGACAACGGCGATTCTTCGGACGGTTTCAAGACGCAGGTGCAGCCCGCCAGAAGTGCGGGGATCACCTTCAGCGTGACCTGGTTCATCGGCCAGTTCCACGGCGTGATCAGGCCGACGACGCCGATCGGCTCCAGCGCGATGCGGTTGTCCGGCGCGTGGGGGCCCAACGGGCGGACCCATTCTATCTGGTCGAAGGCGGTCAGAAAGTTCTGCAGGTGCCAGGGCAGGGATTCGGCCTGATCGGCGCGGCTCATGTCGATGGGCGCGCCCATTTCCAGGCTGATTGCCTGAGCAAGCTCTTCCTTGCGGGCAAGGTACTGGTCCAGAATCCGTTCCACAACGCGGCGGCGGTCGGCGGGGGGCGTTGCGGCCCAGGTCGGAAAGGCGGCCTTGGCGGCGGCTACGGCGGCATTGGTGTCAGCTTCGCCCCCAAGAGAGATCGTCGCGCAGATCTCTTCGGTCGAGGGGTCGATGACCGCACAGTCACGCGGCGATTGCGGCGCGACCCAGGCCCCGTTGATGTAGAACTCACGCTTGATGATCATGGCATCGACTCCGGGCGTTGGGGAATTTGATCATATTCTGACAGGCAAGGGACGCAGGAGCAAGGCCCGTCACCGGCGGCGGCCTTAGTCCGGGCGCGGGACCAGCGGGCGCACCATCGTCGTGGCCGAGTCAAAGCCGAACAGATGGCGCAGCGGGCCGATGGTCGCAGTCCGGGTGGCCTGAAACCCCTCGCGTTCATACAGCGCCCGGGCCCGCCAGTTGCTGTCCACGACATCCAGCCGGATCGAGTGATAGCCCCGCGCCAGAGCCTCGTCATAAAGTGCGGCCAGAAGCAGGCTGCCGACCCCTTTGCCGCGATGCATCCGCCCCACGCAGATGCCGTCGATCAGAAAGCGGTCGTTGTCGACATCGCTGTTCAGCGCCCACAAGAGAAGCCCGCGCCAGCGCCCGCCCCACGCGCCGTAGGTGGCGGTCAGGTCGGCCCAGCCGCCGGAGGCAAAGCTGCCCTTCGGGGTCTTGTAGCCCGCGATGCCGACTAGATGCCCGGCGTCGTCCAGCGCGGTGATGCAGTGATCGGCACGGATGACCCGGCGAAAGAACGCCAGCGCGCGGGCGTCGGGGCCCATCACGCGGCCAAGCTTGCCGCCGAACGCCTCCCAGTACAGCCGCGCGGCCTGCGGGCGAAGTTGGGGATCCAGCCCGCGAAAGATGGTCACGGCCATGTCAGCGCCTCGGCCAGCAGGGGGCGATGACTGGCCCCGAGAATCCAGCCTTCCTCGGCCGCGGGGGGCGGGGCGTCGAACAGCGGGGCCAGGCGGTCGTGGCGGGCCAGCGCGAACAGCGCCTGCGACAGAAGCCGGACCTGCGCCTGATCGGCGGGCAGGGTTTCGGCATTGGCCAGGATCGCGACCGGACCGGCCAGGAGCGAGGGGTAGACCTCGGCCAGCACGACGGGCGCGTCGGGGGCGGCAAAGGGCCAGACGGCGGTTCCCGCGCGCTGCGACAGGCGGTGGATCAGGGGCAGGCCCAACAGGCTTTGCGACCCGACCGAGCCGGGATTGAACAGCATCCAGGGGCTTTTCGCGCCGCGCACGGTCTGTTCGGCCAGCCGGGTTTCGGCCAGGCCAAGCGTGGCATAGTCGATGCCCGCGCGGCGAAAGGGCAGGCCGGGCCAGGTCTGGTTGGACGGGTGGCTCCAGAATGGGCCGGGGCCTTCGGGGAACAGGGCGTTGATCGCGGCGGCGACGTCAAAGCGGTTGTTGCGGTTGTCGGGCGTGTCGGTGATCGCCTTGGCAAGCCAGGCCCAGACCGACGGCGTGTCCCCCCCGGTCAGCCGGGCGGCGAAGCCTGCGGGATAGCCCATGGCAAAGTCGAAACCGACCAGCAGGCGCATCCCGGCGGTACGGGCGGTGTCGATCAGGGTGATCAGCTGCGCCGCGGCTGCCGCACGGGTGCGGTGGTGCCATTCGGCGCCGCCCTCGGCATCGTGGCAGCCGATCCAGATCGCATTGGCGCGGTTCGTGGCGCTGGTGGGCAGGTTCGCCGCCGACCAGTCGACCACGATCACCCGGTCAAACAAGGCCGACCTCGCGCAGGATGAAATCGGCCACGGCACCCGTGTCGTTCAGGTCCAGCACCGGGACCGGCAGGGACAACGCGGCATCGCTGGCCACGGCGCGGACCAGGGCGTCGCCCGGCTGGATCAGGGGATGCCCCGTCTCGGCCCGCCAGACCTCGATCTTGGGATGGGCGTCGCGCTTGTAGCCTTCGACCAGCACCAGATCGACCGGGGCCAGCCGGGACAGGATCGCGGGCAGGTCCGGCTCGGGTCCGCGATGTTCGACCATCAGGGCAAAGCGGTCCTTGGAGGCAAGCACCACCTCGCGCGCGCCAGCCTGCCGATGGCGGAACGTGTCCTTGCCGGGCTGGTCCAGATCGACCGCGTGGTGGACGTGCTTGATCGTCGAGACCGAGACCCCGCGCCCGGTGATGTCGGCCACCAGACGCTCCATCAGGCTGGTCTTGCCCGAGTTCTTCCAGCCGATGACGCCGTAGATCCTCATGGCGCGGCTTTCGCCAGCGCTTCGGCCTGGGCCAGGTCTTCGGGGGTGTTCAGGTTGACGAAGGCGCGGGGGTCAGGAAACCGCGCGCGGGCGGCCTGCCGGGCGTCGGCAAAGCGCGTGACCCTTGCCTCGCCCGTCTGCAGAAAGGCAGTCAGCGCCGGGATCAGGGCCACGGGCCAGACAGCGGTGGCCGGATGGTCGCCGGTCGGGTCACAGGCCAGGGCAAGGCCGTGCGGCGAGGCTTCGGCGGCAAGCAGCAGCTGCGGGACAAGATCGCCGGGCAGGAAGGGCGTATCGACGGGGGTGGACACAAGATGCGTCGCCCCCTGGGCCGCTGCGTGGGTCAGCGCGGCCAGGATGCCGGACAGCGGGCCCTGCGGGCGGGCATCGGGGGAGCCTGGCGGGCTGGCATCAGGGATGACGGGGCAACCAAAGGCGACAAAGCGCGTGGGGTCACCGTTGGCCGAGATCAGCACGCGGTCCACCTGCGGGTCAAGCCGGTCAAGGACATGGGCAAGCAGCGGACGGCCTGCCAGGGGGACCAGCGCCTTGTCGCGGCCCATCCTACGGCTTTCCCCCCCGGCCAGAATGACCCCGAAGATGCGCAAGCTGATGCCTTTCCGGTGGTTGCAGGGGGCAGCCTAACCGCTTCGGACCTGGGCGCAAGCGGCGGGACCGGGGCAATTTTCCTGCGCAATAAATTTGTCTGAATCCTTGCGAAAGGATCTTGGTCCCTAGCCTTCCAGCGGGTTGCCGTTGGCCTGGACCAGCAGGACGCCGTGGTTGCTGTCGTCGTCGTCGTCGGTGATCAGCCGTTCCTCGACCCCGGGAAGCTGGCCAAAGGCGTCCGACAGCTTTTTCGGATACCAGGTCGCGGGCATCGATTCGAAACCGGGAACCGTGCGCAGGATGCCGGACGTCGCGTTGGTGCACATCGCCTTGGGCACCGCGCCATAGGCCTTGACCTTGGCCAGGACCTGTTCGGCCACCGCTGGCGAGACGTAGATCTTCTGTTCGATCACGTCATAGGTCTTGCGGGCGTGGTAGTCGATGTAGAAAGCCAGCGCCTTGTCGGTCATCCCGAAATGCACGTCGTTGCGTTCCGGCAGGCGCGGGTGGTGCCAGGTTCCGGCGGGATCGAAGATCAGCCGTTCGGACCCGTTGACCAGAATCGCCGAATGCGCGCCCGAGCCCGAGGATTTGTTGATCACGGTATAGAGCGTGATGTAGGCCGGTTCCTCGGACACAAAGCGGGCGGCCTGGACCTGGTCTTCCGGGGCCCAGACGGGCTGAGCGCCGCAAGCTGCCAGACCCAGAAGGGCCACAAGGCTTAGAACAAGGCGAAGCATGCGGCCCCCAATGGTCAGTGGTCAGGTGCGACGGATCAGGAGTTGACCAGCGCCATGAAGATCAGGATCGCGATCGAGATTCCCGCAACCCAGACCGATATCCGGATAAAGCCTTCGAACGTCTTTTCCTGGGCGCGGATGTTCATCGATCCGTGCTTGTGTTCGGTGTCGTGGTGATCGGCCATGGGACGGGTCCTTGCAATGCGCGTTTCCAGCCCAATAGCCGATAAGTCCCGGCCTGTCACGGGGGCCGCGCGTCAAATCAGCTGACCGACCCGTCGCCGGAATCGCCGCCGATCCAGCCTGCGTCCAGCTGAAACCCGATGCGGCGCGGGGGGTCCTCGGCGCTTTCCTTCGGGACGGCGCGCAGGGTCACGGACAGCTGGCTGACATGCTGGATCAGCTGGGTCTTCGCGCCGTTGTCGTCGCGGCCGTAAAAGGTGATGATGTCGGGATCGAAATAGCCGATGCCCTCGATCCGCAGGACCCCGGTTTCGTCGCCGGCGAAGCCCATCGCGATCTCTTGCGCGCCATCAAGCTGCTTTTCGAAATTCCGGATGTATAGCACCAGCCGGTCATGCGCCCATTCGGCAGGGCTTTTCGGTTTTTCGGGTTTCTTTGCCGCAGCCTTTGCCATCAGGTCCGTCCCCATTCCCACGCGCCAGAGGTGGACAGGGAACGGGAAACAAGCCCCCGCCGCAAGAGGCAGTTCAGGTGCGCGATGGATTCGACCAGCCCAAGGCCGTGTTCCGCCGGTCCGATCTCGCGCCGGAACAGCGGCGGAAAGCAGTCGTTCGCGGTGCGGGGGGTGGCAAGGTGGTCAAGCAGGCGGTCCAGCGCGCTTTCGTGGTTTTCGATCATCTGGATCAGGCGGAACGGCAGGCCGGTGAAGGGCAGTTTGTGGCCGGGCAGGATCAGCTGATCGTCGCGGGCAAAGGCCTGGAAGGCGTGGCAGCTGTCCAGCCAGTCGGTCAGGGGGTCGGCATCCGGTTCGGTCGGGTAGACACCGATGTTGGCGGAAATGCCGGGCAGAAGCTGGTCGCCGCCCAGCACGATCCCGTCGTCGGACCACAGCGTCGCATGGTCGGGCGCATGGCCGTGGCCAATGCGGATGGTCCAGTCGCGCCCGGCTGCGCGCAGGCTCTGGCCCTCGGTCAGGCGGGTAAAGCCCAGCGGCATCGGATCGACGATGTCGGCAAAGTTGAACGGACGCTCGTTCGCCTTTTGCGCCAGGGCAGACCCGGACAGGCCCGCGCGGCGGTAGAAGGTCATCGCCTCGGGCGACGGGCGATCCTGCACGTCCAGGGTCAGCATCCGGGCGTAAAGCCAGGCGGTGCGGGTGGCCATCAGCTCGGCCCCTTGGGACTGGAACCAGCCTGCCAGCCCCACGTGGTCGGGGTGGTGATGGGTCAGGATCACGCGGGTGACGGGCTTGCCCTGCAGGGGACCGGACAGGAGCGCGCCCCAGATCGTCTTCGAGCGCTTCGACGACAGGCCTGCGTCGATGACGGTCCAGCCGTCGCCATCGTCCAGTGCGTAGATGTTCACATGGTCCAGCGCCATCGGCAAGGGCAGGCGCAGCCACAGGATGCCGGGCGCGACGGTGATCGCCCCGCCTTCGGGCGGAGGGTCGGGGAACGGGTGGCGGATGCCGCCCGTCACGCGGCCAGGTCTTCCGGGCTGATCGCGTAAAGCCCGTCCGCCCCTTCGCGAGACTGGGCCAGGAGGGCGGCATGCTCCGGCAGGATGCGGCGGATCATCACGCGCGCCAGCGGCTGACGGGCCGGGTCGGCAAGGGCGGCCTTCAGGTGCGCATCGGCCCCCAGCACCCGGGCAAAGGCGCGCAGATAGGGCACCGCCCCGGCGAAACGGTCGTTCAGGGGCAGGGCGACCATCGCCTCGGTCGCCTCACGCAATGCCTCGGACGCCTGCCAGACATCGCCCGCCAGATCGGGCAGGGTCGCGCGGGCGCCCTCTGTGCTGCGCTGGACTTCGTCGATCAGGCGGAAGGCGGCGTCGCCGTTGTCCTGCATCTTGCGCCCGACAAGGTCCATCGCCTGGATGCCGTTGGTGCCTTCGTAGATCGGGGTGATCCGGGCGTCGCGGCTGAACTGGGCCGCGCCGGTTTCCTCGATAAAGCCCATGCCGCCGTGAATCTGCACGCCAAGATGCGACACTTCGCACCCGATGTCGGTGCCATGCGCCTTGGCGATGGGGGTCAGGAAGGCCGCGCGGGCCTGCCAGTCGGGGCTGCCGGTGGCGGTGGCCATGTCGATGGCGACGGCACAGGACAGGGCGATGGAGCGGGCGGCGAACACCTCGGCCCGCATCAGGGCCAGCATCCGGCGCACGTCGGCATGGTCGATGATCGCGCCGTCGCGGCCCAACGGAGTGGCCCCCTGCCTGCGGTCGGCGGCATAGGCCAGCGCGTGCTGCAACGCCGCCTCGGCCACGCCAACGCCTTGGGCGGCCACGGACAGGCGGGCGTTGTTCATCATCGTGAACATCGCGGCCATCCCCTTGTGCGGTGCGCCGACCAGCAAGCCCTTTGCGCGATCGAATTGCATCACGCAAGTCGGGCTGCCGTGAATGCCCAGCTTGTGCTCCAGACTGACCACCCGCAACGAATTGCGGTCACCAAGGTTGCCGTCGGCATCGGGAATGAACTTTGGCACCATGAAAAGGCTGATGCCCTTGGTCCCTTCGCCCCCGTCCGGCAGACGGGCCAGCACCAGATGGCAGACGTTCGACACCAGATCGCTGTCGCCCCAGGTGATGAAGATCTTCTGCCCGGTGATCGCATAGGTCCCGTCGCCCAGGGGGTCGGCCCTGGTGCGCAAGGCCCCCACGTCCGACCCGGCCTGCGGTTCGGTCAGGTTCATCGTGCCCGACCATTCGCCCGAGGTCAGGCGCGGCAGATACAGCGCCTTGATCTCATCGCTGGCGTGATGTTCCAGCGCCTCGATCTGGCCCTTGGAGAGGAGCGGCTTCAACTGCAATGCAAGGCAGGCCCCCGACATCATGTCATCCACCGCCAGCGCCAGGCTGATCGGCAGGCCCATCCCGCCGTGATCGGGGCTTGCGGCCATGCCGACCCAGCCGCCCTCGGCCAGGGCGCGATACCCGTCGGCAAACCCGGGCGAGGACACCACAGCGCCATTCTCCAGCCGCGCGGGGTGCTTGTCGCCGCTGCGGTTCAGGGGGGCCAGGATGTCGGTCGCGATCCGCCCGGCCTCAAGCAGGATCGCGTCGGCCATGTCGGGGGTCGCCTCGGCAAAGCGGGGGGTCCGGGCGACCTGGGCGAAATCGACCACATGATCCAGGATGAAGCGAAGATCCTTGACCGGCGCGCGATAGGGCATGGCTTCCTCCGAAGGCTTGGCAAATGGGGGGGCCTGCCGTAAGGAATGCCCCAAGCTGAACGCTAGGCGTTTTGCGCTGCCCTTCAAGCCGGACGCTGCGTCAGATGACCGTGACCCTTGCCCCAGATGCCGCCGGGATCGCCAGGGCCGCAGCGCTTTTGGCCGATGGCGCGCTGGTCGCCTTCCCGACCGAGACGGTCTACGGCCTGGGCGGCGATGCCCGGTCGGACCGGGCCGTGGCAGAGATTTTCGCGGCCAAGGGGCGCCCCAGCTTCAACCCGCTGATCGTGCATCTGCCGGACCTTGCGTCTGTGGAACGGATTGCCGTGCTGGGACCCAAGGCCCGGGATCTGGCGCGGGCGTTCTGGCCGGGGCCGCTGACACTGGTCCTGCCCTTGCGCGAGGGTGCGGGGATTTCGCCCCTGGTCAGCGCGGGTCTGACGACCGTCGCGGTGCGGGTTCCGGCGCATCCCCTGGCGCAGGCGCTGTTGCGGGCCTTTGGCGGGCCCGTCGCCGCGCCGTCTGCCAATCCCTCGGGCCGGGTGTCGCCGACCCGCGCGGCACATGTGCTGGACGGGTTGTC
>JAKQLM010000758.1 GCA_029567145.1 Pseudomonadota bacterium | reverse complement strand
CGCCCGCGCCAGCTTTGTCGCCGCCGACGACCCCGACCGCCCCGCGATCCGCGCGCGCTGGCTGCAGCGCAACCCCAAGGCGACGATCTACATCGACCTGCCGGACTTCGCCTTCGTCCGCCTGCAGCCGGTGTCGGCGCTCTTGAACGGCGGATTCGCCCGCGCCTTTCACCTTGCCCCCGCCGATCTGTAAAGCGGAAGGGCGGCCCCGAAGGACCGCCCGCAACCGATTTCTTCAAAGAAATCGGACCGGAATTTTCAAAAATTCCGGCCCGCCCCTTACGCCGGCAGGTCCATCCGCATCGTCACGATGGCCTTGCCCCTCACCGCCTCGCCCCAGCGCAACTGGGTCTCGTTGCCCTGCCCGCCCGTGCCGGGGGTGGCATTCGGGAACACATAGCGCGCCGCGTTCGACCCGTTGGTGATCGTGCCTTCGGGCTGCACCGATTCCACCATCCGGATCCGCCCGCCGAACGGGATGAACCCCCCCGCGCCCACGTTCCAGGTGTCCGACGCCGTGCCTTGCGTATGTGCCACGATGACCGGGTTCATGATGCCCTGCGACACGTTGGAAAAGCTGTTGCCCTCGACCCGCACATTGCGCGACTTGGTGAAATCCAGCGTGGCAAAGCTTGAATCCAGCATTTCCACCCGGTCGATGGTCGCCGAGAACACCCTGAAACTGTTCGACACCAGCGAGAACCCGTTCAGGTAGTGCCCCGGCCCATAGGGCTTGACCACCACCCAGCGGAAGGCCGAACTGGTGCTGGACGCGATGAACACGTTGCCGACGATGTTCAGCCCGCCGAACGAGAACTCGCCGCTCTCCTCGGGGGCCGAGTCATGCTCGTTGCCCCATTCGATAAAGCAGTTGTCGACATAGTTCCCCGTCACCACGGTCGAGACGTTGGTCTGCGTGAACACCAGCCCCGCCCGCCGGATGCCCGCCGGTTCATCGTCACCCTGGAAGAAGTGGTTGGCGTGGATCAGGTGGCCGGTGCCGTTCAGGATCGCAAAATGCGCGAACCGGACGATCCGGTTGTTGCGCAGCTTGACGTCGTTGGCCTGCACGTTCAGCGCAATCGTGGTGCGGTCCTGCGCGGGCAACCCCTGTTCGTTCGACAGGAACTGGCACATGTCGACGAACATGCCCTGGCAGCCGGTCCCGGCCGAGGATATCCCCCGGTCCTTCGGCCGGTTGAAGGTGCAGGACAGGAACCGCTGGGTGATCCCGGTGATCGGCAACATCACCGCCGAACATTCGCCCAGGCAGTTGAACTCGATGTCCTCCAGCTCGAACCGCGACAAAAGGTCAAATCCGCTGAAGTCCAGCATGTATTTGAACCGCCGGAACGTATAGGGCCGCGTCCCCGCCGCGGCATACAGCGGCTGGCTCAGCTCGACCGTGCCCGCCGCGATGTTCCTGGCCTTGACATAGACCTCGCGCCCCACGCCCGTCCCGATGACCAGCGCCCCCACGGGAATGTTCGCCACGTTGACAACCCCGGTCAGCTGCACGTTGTTCGCCGTCGAATAGGTCGCGACCGAGGTGACGTCCGTCGTCGTCCAGGCCGGGCTTGCAACCGCGTTCAGCGACCCGTTGCGCACCACGCGGCGACTGGTGAACGACGACAACTCGCCCAGCGCTGCCACGTCGATGGGTTCGGAAATGTCGATGCGCCGCCCCGACAGGTCCAGCGTCACATGGTCGGTAAAGTAGAACAGCGCCTGCAACGCGCGCTTGAAGCCCTCGATCTCGGTGCCGAAGGCCTGGCCGTAGGTGTCCAGATCGAAATTCCGCGTCAGGATCAGACGGCGGTTCGCGGGCATCGACAGCGTGCCCTCAAACCGTATGCGGCTATTGATCGTGATGTCGCTGGTCAGCCGGAACACCCCCGACGGCACCAGGATCTCGCGCCCGTTGGCCCCGGCATCCGCCGCCAGGAACGCCGCCGTGTCGTTCGTCGATCCGTTGCCCAGCGCGCCATAGTCGCGCACATCGACCCAGTCCATCAGCTTGCGGATGAAGATGTTGGTCACGTCCTCGACCACGATGTCGTCGATCCGCACCACCCCGCCGGTTGCCCCGGTCAGGTCCAGCCCGACATGCGCGCTGATCACCTGCGTGGTCCAGGCCATGTCCACACCCGTCCGGCTGGCAGGCGAGATGATGGCCTGCACCGTCACCACTTCGCCATAGCTCGTCAGCGCAACCGTCGGGCCGACCTGCGTCAGGCCCACCACGTTCGCATCCGCCGCATCGCCCGCCCAGGCCGCGATCCGGACTGACGGCAGGTTGCCCGACACCGCCTTGACCCGCGCCGTCACCCGCAGGTACAGCCCCGGCTGGATCGGCGTAAAGGCAAACGACCGCAGCTTCTGCGTCGCTTCCGTTTTCTGCACTTCCAGACAGCCCGCGAAGTCCTGGTCGTTGGGTACCAGCGCCACGTTCGGCTGCCCCAGATAGGACGCCGAGCCGACCGTCCCATCCTCGCGCGACCACAGGTTCAAGCCGGCCGAGAACGGCGGCGGCATCAGGACCAGCCCGTCGGTGATTGCCTTGTTCATGCGTATTTCCCTCGCCTCGCTTCGCGCCAATGCCAGGGCGAAGCGGACAGGGCACCAGCCCCGGGACCACGTCGCCATGGCCCATTGGGGTAGCAAGGAAGGCTTAACCGGCTCTCAGACCGCCGCGCGCAGGACCGCCCGCGCGCGCAACAGTCAGACCCCGATATCCGGCGCGGGCAGCAGTTGCACCGCGTTGATCTGCCAGCCCTCGGGCGTCTCGATCATCATGTAGTCCAGAAGGTGCGCCCGACCTGCCTGGTCCACCACGCGCACCCTCTGCCACAGGTTGCCCGCGATCTCGCGCAATTCCTGCATCTCCACTTCAGCGGGACGGTAGACCATCGGATAGCCCTGTTTCACCATCAGCCCGAAGTTCTCGGGCGTGCCGAACATCCCCTGGATGGTCGGGCTGGCAAAGCTGAAGGCGCGGGGAAAGTCA
>JAKQLM010000743.1 GCA_029567145.1 Pseudomonadota bacterium | reverse complement strand
GGGTTTCGGGCGCAAGGTCGGGCTGTTCAATTGTGGCGACCACCAGGTCGATGGCGGCGTCGATGATCCGGGCCACCGGCTGGCGGATCGTCGTCAGCCCGATGTTCTGCCAGCGCGACATTTCCATGTCGTTCAGCCCGATCAGCCCGATGTCGCCCGGCACCGACAGGCCCGCGTCCTGGATGGCGCTCAGCGCGCCCACCGCCAGAAGATCGTCGCCGCAGAAATAGGCCTGGGCCGGGGGGCCAGCCAGCAGCCGCTGCATCGCCGCCCGCCCGGCGTCGAAGGTATAGTCCGTCGCATAGGACAACGAGACGGGAATGTCGGGCCGCAGCGCCAGACCGCGCAGGAAGCCTGCCGCGCGATCCTGGGTCGACGTGGCGCTTTCCGGCCCGCCAAGGAACCCCACCCGCGCATACCCCCGGTGGATCAGCGTCTGTGCCGCCATCTCGCCGCAGGCCATGTTGTCGATCCCCACCACATGCACGGCGGGCGCAGGTGCATGGCGGCCGAAGGCATGAACCACGGGCAGGTTCGCGGTCCGGAAGGCCTGGGCAAAGCTGGACGGCAGGGTCGAGGACGCCACGATCACCCCGTCCACCGAATACTGCCGCAGCATCCGCAGCGAGGCGGCGGGGTCGGTCGCCCCGCTCAGGTTCACCAGCAAGGGGCGCAACCCCCGGTCCTGCAGGCCCCGGGTGAACAGATCGAAGACCTCCAGGATCAGCGGATTGTGAAAGTTGTTGGCGATCAGCCCGATCAGCTTGGTCCGCCCTGTCGTCAGGCTGGAGGCAAGGGCATTCGGCGCATAGCCCAGATCCTGCGCCGCCGCCTCGACCTTGGCGCGGGTCTTCGCCGACACCGACGCGCCTGTGGTAAAGGTCCGTGACACGGCGGACCGCGACACGCCCGCTTTCATGGCCACGTCTTTCAGGGTTACTGCCAAGGCCCACCCGATCCCATCCTGCCAGGACTGACCTATCGTGGTTCCCGCCCCAGCGCAAACCTTGGCCGCATCGACCACCCGCAACGGTCGGGGTCGCATGTAAAAAGGCCCGGACCTTGCGGCCCGGGCCTTGTCTTGCCCTAACGGCGATCAGGTCCGCAGGTCAAAGCGGTCGGCCTCCATCACCTTGACCCAGGCCTTGACGAAATCGGCCACGAACCGGGCGCGTGCGTCGTCCTGGGCATAGACCTCGGCATAGGCGCGCAGGATCGAGTTCGACCCGAAGACAAGGTCGGCCCGCGTGGCCGTCCATCTTACCGCGCCGGCCTTGCGGTCGGTCAGGTCGTACAGGTTGTTGCCCTTGGGCACCCACTTCAGGGCCATGTCCGTCAACCCGGTGAAGAAGTCGGTCGTCAGGGCCCCGACGCGGTCGGTAAAGACGCCATGCCGCGTGCCGCCGTGGTTGGTGCCAATCACCCGCATCCCGCCCAGAAGCACGGTCATTTCCGGAGCGGTCAGCCCCATCAGCTGCGCGCGGTCCAGCAGCAGTTCCTCGGCGCTGACGGCATAGTCCGTCTTCAGCCAGTTGCGGAAACCATCCGCCACCGGCTCTAGCACGCTGAAGCTGTCGGCATCGGTGTCGGCATCCGTGGCATCGCCGCGACCGGCGTGGAACGGGACCGCGACGTCAAAGCCAGCCGCCTTGGCCGCCTGTTCGACGCCCAGCGTCCCGGCCAGCACGATCACATCGGCCAGCGACGCGCCTGCCGCCATGGCAATCGGCTCCAGCACCGCCAGCACGCGCGCCAGGCGGGCGGGTTCGTTGCCCTCCCAGTCCTTTTGCGGGGCAAGGCGGATGCGCGCGCCATTGGCACCGCCCCGGTTGTCCGAACCCCTGAAGGTGCGGGCCGAATCCCAGGCGGTGGCGACCATGTCGCTGACCGAAAGGCCCGAGGCGGCGATCTTTGCCTTCACGGCATCGACGTCCCAGCCGGTTGACCCCGCAGGAACCGGGTCTTGCCAGATCAGGTCTTCGGACGGCACCCAGGGACCCAGATAGCGGACCTTCGGCCCCATGTCGCGGTGGGTCAGCTTGAACCAGGCGCGGGCGAAGGCGTCGCTGAACGCCGCCTGATCCCGGGCAAAGCGTTCGGAAATCGCGCGGTAGGCCGGGTCCATCTTCATCGCCATGTCGGCGTCGGTCATCATCGGCATGCGGCGGATCGACGGGTCCTCGACATCCACCGGCATGTCTTCCGGCGCGATGTTGATCGGCTGCCACTGGAACGCCCCGGCGGGGGATTTCACCAGCTCCCAGTCGTACTTCAGGAGAAGGTCGAAATACCCGCCGTCCCATTTCGTCGGATGCGTCGTCCAGGCACCTTCCAGCCCCGAGGTGATCGTGTCGCGACCGACCGACCGGGCCGAATGGACGTTCCAGCCCAGCCCGCCTTCCTCCAGCGCGGCCCCTTCGGGTTCCGGCCCGATGCGGCTGGCGACGTTGTTGCCATGCGCCTTGCCGACCGTGTGGCCACCTGCGGTCAGGGCGACGGTTTCGTCGTCATCCATCGCCATGCGGGCAAAGGTTTCGCGGACGTCATGCGCGGTGCGCAGCGGGTCGGGGACACCGTCCACGCCTTGCGGGTTCACATAGATCAGCCCCATGACCACGGCGGAAAGCGGGTTCTCCAGCGAGGTGCGGTCTTCCTTCGACGGATAGCGCTTGTCGGTCAGCCATTCCTTTTCCGACCCCCAGTAGACGTCCTTTTCCGGGGCCCAGATATCCTCGCGGCCAAAGCCGAAGCCAAAGGTCTTCAGGCCCATGCTCTCGTAGGCCACGGTCCCGGCCAGGACCATGAGGTCGGCCCAGGACAGACGGTTGCCGTACTTCTTCTTGATCGGCCACAGCAGACGACGCGCCTTGTCCAGGTTGGCGTTGTCGGGCCAGCTGTTCAGCGGCGCAAAGCGGTGGTTGCCGGTGCCGGCCCCGCCCCGGCCATCGGCCATGCGGTAGGTCCCGGCGGCGTGCCAGGACATGCGGATGAAAAGCCCGCCGTAGTGGCCCCAATCGGCGGGCCACCAGTCCTGGCTGTCGGTCATCAAGGCGGTCAGGTCGCGGCGGACCGCGTCAAAGTCCAGCTTCCTGACTTCGTCCTGATAGTTGAGCCCCGTCAAAGGGTTCACCTTGGTGTCGTGCTGGTGCAGGATGTCCAGGTTCAGCGACTTTGGCCACCAGTCCATCACCGTGGATTCCGTCGTGGTGATCGCGCCGTGCATCACCGGGCATTTGCCGCCGCTTACGTCATTGCCGTCCATCTTGCTCTCCCTGTCTGGCTGAAGGCTGGTGTCGGAAACGCCATGTCTCGCCCGCCCGCAAGGGCTGGTCGGCGACTCGGTCCGGTCCGTCATGGGTCATCGCTATCACCCCGCAGCGATAATAGGAATTTTCATTTTCCAATCGCGGCGATAGGCTGAACATATGACTCCGATCACCATGAAGCATCTGCGCTACTTTGACGCGCTGGCCCGACACCGCCATTTTGGTCGCGCAGCCGAGGCGTCGTCGATCTCGCAACCCGCCCTGTCGCTGCAGGTGAAAGAGCTGGAGGACATCCTGGGCGCGACCCTTGTGGAACGGGGGCCGCGTCAGATCCG
>JAKQLM010000739.1 GCA_029567145.1 Pseudomonadota bacterium | reverse complement strand
CCCCTCCGTCTTCCCCCCCGTCGCCAAAGCTGAACAGCACCGCCTTGCCGCGCCCCATGTGGGGTTCCGCCGCCTCGCGCAGGACGGCGCTGACCGGGGCCTGGCGCAGATGCAGGTCGTCCTTCCCGGCCCGCCCCATGTCGCGCAGGATGTCGCGGCAACGGTCGGCCTGGTCGCGAATCAGGCGCACGTCGTCCAGCAGGTCGGGCTGATCGTCCAGCAGGTCGATCAGCTCGGCGCTGACCAGCTTGATCGTGGCCAGCGGCGTGCCCAGCTCGTGCGCTGCGGCCGCCACCACCCCGGCCAGATCGGTCAGCTTCTGTTCCCGCGCCAGCGCCATCTGCGTCGCCAGCAAGGCCTGCGACATCGACTGGATTTCGGTCGCCACCCGGTGCGAATACAGGCCCAGGAACACAATGCCGATCACGATCGACAGCCAGAATCCGAACTCGAAGATCCTTGGCACCACCAGCTCGGTCCCGTCGGCAAAGCGCAGGGGCAGGTGCCAGAACACCGCCGCCGAGACCAGAAGGATCGCCGCCGCCCCCAAAAGCAGGGTCGCCCGCAACCGCAAAGCGCTGGCCGAAATGGTGACGGGCGCAAGCACAAGCAGCGCAAACGGGTTGGTCAGCCCGCCGGTCAGAAAGATCAGGGCGGCCAGCTGGCCCAGATCGAACAGCAAGGTGAAGAAGGCCTCGCCCTCGGTCAGCCGCCGGTTTTCCGGAAGAAGCGTGATCGAGAACGCGTTCGCCAGCACCGAGATCGCCACCGCCAGAAAACACAGGCCCAGCGGAAGCTCCAACCCGTAGACCTGGTCCGCCACCACGATCGCGGCCAGTTGCCCGGCAATCGCCACCCAGCGCAGCAGGATCAGCGTGCGCAGCCGGACCCGGTTGCCCCGGTCATCCCCCGCCAGAAACGCGATTGCTGCCGTCCCCATGCCGCGACCCGTTGTCCTTCTGGCGGTTTTGCCATTGTTAAGCTGTGGGGCATCTGGGATCAATGCGCCCGCAAGACCCGTCCGGGCAACACGCCCGCGCGACCAGCCCGTGCGACGATCCCGCGCGACATGAAGGAGCCTTTACCGATGAGCAAGCTTTACGCAGGTGTGGCCGCCGCGACCGTTGCGGCCTTTCTGGGCGGCTCGGCCTGGTATGTGCTGTCCAATCGCGCCAATGACCCCTTTGCCGAATGCCGTCAGGGCCAGATTGCGGGCGGCGATATCGGCGGGCCGTTCACGCTGGTCAATCCCAAGGGCGAAACCGTGACCGATGCGCAGGTCATCACCAAGCCGACGCTGGTCTATTTCGGCTATACCTTCTGCCCCGATGTCTGCCCCTTTGACATGAACCGCAATGTCGAGACGGTGGATTTGCTGGACGCGCAGGGCTGGGATGTGACTCCGGTCTTCATTTCCATCGACCCCGAGCGTGACACTCCGGACGCGATGGGCGATTACGCGTCGAACATGCACCCCAAGCTGATTGCGCTGACCGGGACCGAGGAACAGGTCAAGACCGCCAGCCTGGCCTACAAGACCTATTACAAGCGGCAGCCGTCCGAAGACGAATTCTATCTGATGGACCATTCCACCTTCACCTATCTGATGCTGCCCGGCGAAGGGTTTGTCGACTTTTTCCGTCGCGAACTTACATCCGAACAGATGGCGGAAAGCGTTGCGTGTTTCCTGAAGGCAGGCGAAGCTGGCTCCTGACCATCGCCTGGCAGATTGGAATACACGCATGACCGAAGACCTTGCCGCCGATCTTGGGCCGGACCGCACGCTTCTGCTTGTCGATGATGACGAGCCCTTTGTGAAGCGTCTGGCCAAGGCGATGGAAAGACGCGGATTCCTGCCCGACACCGCGCTGTCGGTGGCCGAAGGTCGCGCCAAGGCGCTGGCCCAGCCCCCCGCCTATGCCGTCGTCGACCTGCGGCTGGAGGATGGCAACGGGCTGGAGGTGATCGAGCTTCTGCGCGAAAAGCGTCCTGATTGCCGGATCGTGGTGCTGACCGGATATGGCGCTATTGCCACCGCCGTCGCGGCGGTCAAGATCGGGGCCGTCGATTATCTGTCGAAACCCGCCGACGCCAATGAAGTCACGCAGGCGCTGCTGGCCAAGGGCGAAACCAAGCCGCAACCGCCCGACAACCCGATGTCCGCCGACCGTGTCCGCTGGGAACATATCCAGCGCGTGTATGAGATGTGCGACCGCAACGTTTCCGAAACCGCCCGCCGTCTTTCCATGCATCGGCGTACGCTTCAGCGTATTCTGGCGAAACGTAGCCCAAAGTAATTCAGCATTGTTGCCAAACCGGAATTGGGGGCCTATGCAATGGGCGTCTTTATCCGAGGGGGATCAGACATTGACCGTTGATTTGAACAAACTGTCCTTGAAAGAGCTGAGGGACCTGCAATCTCAGGTAGCAAAAGCGATTTCGGGGTATGAAGACCGTCGCAAGCGTGAGGCTTTGGCGGAACTGGAAGAAAAAGCCAAGGCAATGGGTTTTTCGCTGGCCGAGTTGACGGGGGTCACGGCCACGCGCAAACGCTCGCCTTCGGTGGCGAAATACGCGAACCCGGCGAACAAGTCCGACACCTGGTCGGGCCGTGGCCGCAAGCCGCGCTGGTTCACCGAGGCTTTGGCCAAGGGCAAGAAGCCGGACGACATGGCGATCTGACACGGCGCGGGCCGGTCTGGGGACCTAGGCCTGCGACTTCAGCCACTTAAGAAATGCCCGGGCGGCGGCACGCTGTTGCCCGGGCAAGGTCACGATGAAATAGGCCGGCAGGCTGTCGCGGCTTTCGTGCATGATGCGCAACCGGCCGTCCGCGACGTCCGCCTCGATCAGCGCCGCGCTTTCCACAACCAGCCCCAATCCCTGACGCGCCGCCGCAATCGCCAGCTCTTCGCCGCTGACATCGGTGCGGCTTAACTTCGCCGGGTCCAGCCCCAGCCTTTGCAGATAGGCGTCCTGTTCGGACCAGTTGCGGGTCAGGACCCAGTCCATCTCGCGCATCTCCTCCAGGCTCAGCGTCTCGCGGCCCCCCAGAAGCGACGGCGCCCCCGCGATCACCAGCCCGGCCGCGGCAAGCCGAGTCGAGTCAAGCCCCGGCCAGTCGCCGTTGCCATAGCGGATGCCCAGGTCCATCCGCTCGCGGTGCAGATCGACAACCCGCGCGTCCGGGTGCAGCGACAGGCCGATATCGGGGTGCCTTTCCCAAAAGCCCTTCAGCCGGGGCATCAGCCATTGCGCGGCGAAACTGGCGGTCAGGGTCACGCGGACCGGGCGGTCCACCTCGCCCGCGCGCAGCGCCTCGACCCCGCGCTGGATTGCGGCGAACCCTTCGCCCAGCGCGTCATGCAACTGCTCGCCATCCGTGGTCAGGCTGACCCCGCGCCCGTCGCGCTGCACCAGCGACCGACCCAGGTCGTCCTCCAGCGCGCGGACCTGCTGCGACACCGCCGCATGGGTCACGTTCAGCGCCCGCGCCGCCTGCGAAAAGCTGCGCGTGTCCGCCGTCGCGGCAAAAGCCCGCAGCGCGGTCAGCGATGGCAGCGTGCGCCAGTCGATAGACATATGTTAGCTAGCCTAATATTTCAGCAGAGTATCTGAATCGCATTCAGCGCCGATTAATGGCAAAAGTCCACCATGAACCGCCGAAAAGGAGAAAGACCATGTTGAACATCTTTGCCGAATCGATCCTGATCGCAACCCGCCTGGGCCGCTTGTCCGACGCGCCGCTGCCGCGCCACGACCTGCGCCGCACCCCGCGTGAGTTTCAGGATATCGAAGGCCTGCGCACCGGCGACAGCCTGCGGTCCAAGGGGCTTTGATGCCCGGGGCACGACAGAACCCGGTCTATCCGCAGGCGGCCAGCAGCCGCGCGACCGTCGCCACGTAATCCGCCCGCACTTCTGCGGGCGGACGAAGCCTGATCTCCAGCCGGTGAATCATCTCTGGCGCGGGCCGTCCGAACAGCTTGTCCGCCTCGGCCTCGCGGAACCCCGCAATCCGCACCGCCTCCAGCCAGGCTGACACCTTGTCCGCCGCCTTGATCGCCTTCTTGATCGGCGCGGGCAGGACACCCGGCAGACCAAAGCGCAGATGCACCGCCGCCGTCAGCCGCAGGTCCAACTCGCCATACCCCGGACCGACGGCCGCCTTCACCGGGCTGATCATGTCGCCGATCACGTATTCCGGCGCGTCATGCAGCACCGCAGCCAGCCGCCATTTCGCTGCGATGCCGGGATTGGCGCGGGTGAAGATCTGTTCCACCAGCAAGGAATGCTCGGCCACCGAATAGGGCCAGTCGCCCATGGTCTGCCCGTTCCAGCGCGCGACAAAGGCCAGGCCGTGGGCAATGTCCTCGACTTCGATATCGACGGGCGTCGGGTCCAGAAGGTCTAGCCGCCGCCCCGACAACATCCGCTGCCACGCCCGCGCCGCCATGTCAGAGCAAGACCTGATAGGGGTCCTTGAACCGCGCCAGCCGCTCTTTCATCAGGGGCCGCGCCCGCAGGTGATACAGCGCCAGCTTGACGATCCGACCCAGAGCCATCGGCTGCGGGTCATAGGGCGGCACCATCTTTGCCAGCTCGTCCGGGGCGTACAGCGCGAAATGCTCGGCGTAGGCCTGGTGAAACCGGGCGTCGCGCGGGTCGTTCACCGTGTTGTTCGGTTTCTTCTTGCCGATGAAATGCCGCAGGAACACCGGATAGCGCAGGGTGATCAACGGCAGACTGCCGCTAAGCTGCCAGTTCCAGGCGGGAGACAGTTCGGCGAACTGGCCGCGCAGGGCCAGGTTGAACAGCGACTGGTCGGCAAGATGGACGCCGGTTTCATGCTTGTCGGCCTGGGCAAACGCCCGTCCCGCCACGTCCTGTTCGGCATAGCTGGCCGTGTCGATCAACAGCGCGCCGGAATTGGCATAGCGGGTCAGGGGAATGCCCGCGTTGATGAACTCCCGCGGGCGAAAGTTCGGCAGATACAGCGACGGCGCGTCCTGGGTTGCGGCCAGCGGATGCGGGCCAAGGTCCTGATCCATCAGGCGGCTGATATCGCCGCCTTCGACGAACATGTCGGCATCCAGATACAGGATGCGGCGATAGTCGGCCTTCAACTCCAGCGGCAGCAGGATGCGGAAATAGGGCGCCATCGACCCCCGGAACCGCGCCGGGGTCGGCAGATCCGGCAGCGTGCCGATCCGGTGCAGCCGGATGTCATAGCCCGCAGCCCAGCCCGGAATCTCCAGCGTGTCCTGCGAGGCGATGACGAAATCGAACCGCCGCATCGGGTTGTAGAACGCGATCTGCCGGATCATGAACAACGCGAAATTCAGGAAATTCCGGTCCACGCAGAAGGCGACGGCGTATTCGTTGCGCTGAATGGCGGTCATCGTACCCTCACTGTCTTGAACGCACTCTTCACAGCCGGCACGGTTTGGCAAGTGGGCCACGTTGTCTTGTGCGCCCGCATTTGCTATGGCCGCGCCTGACCCGAAGACATCGAACCCGAAGGACGCCATGGATTACATCGTCAAGGATATCGCGCTTGCCGAATTCGGCCGCAAGGAACTGACCATCGCCGAAACCGAGATGCCGGGCCTGATGGCCTGCCGCGAGGAATTCGGCGCGTCCCAGCCGCTGAAAGGCGCGCGGATCGTCGGGTCGCTGCACATGACGATCCAGACCGCCGCGCTGATCGAAACGCTGGTGGCCCTGGGGGCCGATGTCCGCTGGGCGTCCTGCAACATCTTTTCGACGCAAGACCACGCCGCCGCTGCCATCGCTGCAGCCGGCATCCCGGTCTTTGCGGTCAAGGGCCAGACCCTGACCGAACATTGGGACTACCTCGACCGCTCGTTCATGTTCCCGGAAGGCGCGAACATGATCCTCGACGACGGCGGCGATGCGACGCTGTATGTCCTTCTGGGCGCACGGGCCGAAGCGGGTGAGGACATCATCCCCGTCCCGCAGTCCGAAGAAGAAGAGGTGATCAAGCTGCAGATCGCCAAGCGGATGAAGGAAACCCCCGGTTTCTTCACCCGCACCAAGGCCGCGATCAAGGGCGTGTCCGAGGAGACGACGACGGGCGTCCACCGCCTGTATGACCTGCACAAGAAGGGCCAGCTGCCCTTCCCGGCGATCAACGTGAACGACAGCGTCACCAAGTCGAAGTTCGACAACAAGTACGGCTGCAAGGAATCGCTGGTTGACGGCATCCGCCGTGCCACCGACACGATGATGGCCGGCAAGGTTGCCGTCGTCTGCGGCTATGGCGATGTTGGCAAGGGTTCTGCCGCCTCGCTTCGTGGCGCGGGTGCCCGCGTGAAGGTCACCGAAGTCGACCCGATCTGCGCCCTGCAAGCGGCGATGGACGGCTATGAGGTCACCCTCCTGGAAGACGAAGTCGCCAGCGCCGACATCTTCATCACCACCACCGGCAACCGCGACGTGATCCGGATCGAGCATCTGCGCGGCATGAAGGACATGGCCATTGTCGGCAACATCGGCCACTTCGACAACGAAATCCAGGTG
>JAKQLM010000735.1 GCA_029567145.1 Pseudomonadota bacterium | reverse complement strand
CCCGGCCATTGCGACGGCCATTTCGGGCTGATCTTCCCGCAGCTTCCACGCCCGCTGCTGTATGCCGTTGACGCGCAATGGCTGCTGGACGCCCTGCCCATCGACCGCCGCCCCGGCTATCCGTCGCGCCTGATCGCGGCGGACCCGGGGGCGCTGGATGCCTCCACCGATCTTGTCCAAAGCTTTGCGCAGACCGGCGATGTGGTTTTGTGCCACGATCCCCACCCCTCGCCCTACGACTTGGCCCCGTGATGCGCGCGCTTCAGGCCCTTTCCAGCTTCTGGACCACCCGCCGCCTGTCGCGGCCCGGCCTGTCACGGTCCGGCTTCGATCGCCTGCAAGCCCGCGCCCTGCGCCGCTGGCTGGACCACGACCTGCCCCGCGTCAGCGCCTATCCCACCGCGCCGCACCACCTGACCGACCTGCCGATCACCGACAAGGCCACGCTGATGGCCGATTTTGCCGCCTACAACCGCCCCCGGATCACGGCGGACGAGGTGCGGCAGGCGCTGGACACCGACTGTCAGGTGCGCGGCCACACCGTCGGGGCCAGCACCGGCACCAGCGGCAATCGTGGCTATTTCGTCATCACCGACGCCGAACGCTATCGCTGGCTGGGCGCCCTGCTGGCCAAGACGCTGGCCGACCTTCTGTGGCACCCCCAGCGGGTCGCGATCCTTTTGCCGCAGGACACCCGCCTGTACTCCAGCGCCCGCAGCATCCCCCGCCTCCAACTCCGCTTCTTCCCCCTTGCCCTGGGGGCCGACCACTGGCAACCGGCGTTGCAGGCCTACAATCCCACCGTCATCGTCGCCCCGCCAAAGGTGCTGCGCCACCTTGCCGAAACCCGCGCCCGCCTGACGCCCAGCCGCATCTTCAGCGCGGCCGAGACGCTGGACCCGATCGACCGTCCGATCATCGAGACCTTCTTCCACCAACCCCTGCACCAGATCTACATGGCGACCGAAGGCCTTCTGGCAACCACCTGCCGCCACGGCACGCTGCACCTGGCCGAAGACTCGGTCCATTTCGAATTTCAGCCGGTCGGTGGTGGTCTGGTGTCCCCGCTGATCACCAGCTTTCGGCGACAGGCGCAGATCATGGCGCGTTACCGGATGAACGACCTGTTGCGGCTGTCCGCCACGGCCTGCCCCTGCGGCTCGCCGTTGCAGGCGGTGGCCGAGATTGTGGGGCGGCTGGACGACTGCTTTACCCTGCCGGGGGCGCAAGGCCCGGTGCTGGCCACCCCAGACATCCTGCGCAATGCCGTGCTGCGCTCTGATCCCGGGATCACCGACTTTCGCATCTGGCAGGTCGCGCCGGACCGGATCGACCTTGTGCTTCCCCCTGACGTCCCCTTCCAGACGGCAAGTGCAAGCCAGACTGCGCTGGCCGCTGCCGTATCAGGGTTGGGCGCACGGGCCGAGATCACCCTGCACCAGACCCCGCTGCCACTGGACGTCACGCGCAAATTGCGCCGGGTGGAATGCCGCTTGCCAAAGGACGCCGCGCCATGACGCTGGCCGCCGAACGCGTTGCGAACACGCCCGACATGGTTGACCGCTTCGTCAGCCTCTTCCGCGACACGCCGGTGCGTGGGTTGATCGCCAACCTGGACACCACCGTTGACCGGATCGACATCGCCGGGCGCAGCTATCCCGTCACGATGAACGACGCAGGTCACCCCGGCAATTGCTACATCTGCAGCCCGGTCACCGCCTATATCGACTATGCCGTCGACGAAACGCGGAACTTCGCCGCCCATCCCGCCCTGCGAAGTGCCGTCCGCGCCCTGATCCGCGCGGCTGCCCCTTTGGTCCGCGCCAGCGGGCTGGATGCGCAGGTCCAGGTCAACAACTGGCTGTTCTCGACCAATCCGGTCCCGACCCTGACCCGCGACGCCGCGGCCCGGATGCGCGACACCCTGACCCGGGATCATCCCACCCGCGCGCTGGTCCTGCGGTCCTTGAACGACCGGGCCGACGCCGTCTCTATCGCCGCGTTGCGGGGCGAAGGATTCCGGATGCTTCCCGCCCGGCAGATCTATCTTTTCGGCGCTGACAGAGACGATAGTCGCGTCACCCCGAACATGCGGCAGGACCGCCAGCTTCTGGCCCGGACCCCGCTGCAGCTCGTCCCGAACGACGCCTTTTCCCACGCCGACTACGCCCGCAGCGCCCGGCTTTACGACCTGCTTTACATCGACAAATACACCCCCCTGAACCCGCGCTATACCGCCCGCTACGTGCAGGCGATGCACCAAAGCGGCCTGATGCAACTGCGCGGCTTGCGCGATCCGGCCACCGGGGAACTGGCCGCCGTCACCGGCTTGTTCGCCAACGGGCGCACCCTGACCCAACCCATCGTCGGCTACGACACCGCCCGCCCCCTGAACGAAGGCCTTTACCGCATGGTCATGGCCATGGCGCAGGATCATGCGCTGGCCTACGGCCTGTTTTTCAACATGAGCGCGGGGGCCGCCGACTTCAAACGCCGCCGCATGGCCCTGCCGGTGATCGAATACAGCGCTGTCTACGTGGATCACCTGCCGCGCAAGCAGCGCCTTGCCACCCGTGCGATGGAAACCCTGCTGACCCGCATCGGCGTGCCCCTGCTGCAAAGGTTTGAGCTATGACCGATCCCTGGCAAGCCGTCGCCCTGTCCCGCGATGTCGCCAAGAAACCGCTGCGAGTGCTGCTGGACGGCGCGCCCATTGTCCTGTTCCGCAGCCCCTCTGGTCTTGCGGCGCTGGCCGACCGCTGCCCGCACCGGCTGGTCGCCCTGTCCGAAGGCGCGGTCCGCGACGGCACGCTGGAATGCCCCTACCATGGCTGGCGCTTTGACGCCCAGGGCCAGTGCGTCGCGATGCCCGGCCATCTGGGCGACCTGCCGCGCTGCCGGATTCCGCGCTATGCCGTGACCGAGGCCGAGGGCGTGATTTTCCTGTCGAAAGGCACGCCCACCGACCTGCCCTACACGCATTGCATGGCGGGCCAGCCCACTGTCCTGCGGCTGGTGAAAAGTCGGACACGCTCGACCATGATCGACGCGGCCGAAAATATCCTGGACGCCACCCACACCCATTTCACCCATAAGGGCCTGTTGCGCGGCCTGTCCGCCAAACGCTACCGGGTGCAGGTTCAGGTCACCGGCGGCCCCGGCTGGGTCGAGGCGAGCTACACCGGCGAGGACCGGCAAAAGGGTCTGGTCAGCGCCCTTCTGGACGGCGCGCGGGTCCGCACCGTTGGGCGCTACCGCCATCCCGGCATCGCGGAGCTGGAATACTGGGGGCCAAAGGGCCTTGTGCTGGCGACGACCTTTCACCTGCGGCAGGCCGATCCCGAAACAGTCGAAGGGGTCGGCTTCCTGATCGCCCCGCATCAGGGCCTGCTGGGTCAGGTAAAGGCGCTGGCGTTCAAGCCGATGTTCCGCATCGCCCTGGCGCAGGACCGGCGCATCCTGCGGTCGGCGTTCGACAACGCTGGGGCAGCGACGCGGATGATCGGCCCCCTTGATTTCCTGCGCCGGGATATCGAAGCCATCGCTTCGGGCCACCTGCCCGACGCCGCCCAGACGCCCCGCAGCTATGAAATCGAGCTCTGATCCCCGTTCCACTCGATGTCCCGGGTCGAGGCCGCCTGCAGCCCGATCCGGTTGCGCAGCGCGATGCCCGCAATCTCGGCCACCGGGCGTAGCTGACCCCACAGCCCGATCCGGTCGCCGGGCCAGTCCATCACGTCCTGCACCCCCCGCAGCGCCTGCCGCAAACACCCCAGTTTGCCCGGCCGCAACCCATAAAGCCACAGCGCCAACCGCACGCCTTGCGGCCGGGTGACGTCCGGCGCGACCGGGCCTCCCTCCAGCAAGGCCGATGCAAAGCCCATGGGATCGCGAAAGAAATGTAGCCCGCTCGTCGCGCGGGGATTGCACTCGATCGGCAGGACCGACCCATCCGCCCTCCGGATCAGGTCGAAGGAAACCTGCCCTGTCCATTGCGTCCCCGCGACGAAGTCCTGCACGAACTGCTCCACCGCCGCATCCTGCATCGGGGCAAAGGCGATGGACGCCCCCAGCCCCGCCCGCTCTAGCCCGCGATAGGCGCTGATCGCCACCGCCCGCCCTTCATGGGCCACGGCGTAGACGCAAATCTCATCGCCCGCGATATAGTCTTGCGCGATCCATGGCGCTTTCGGTGTGGGTCGGACGGCCTGCAACCGGCGGCGGTCGGGCCGGATCAGCGTCTGAGTCGCAAAGCGGGACCAGACCGGCTTGAAGACCAAAGCGCCCGGCTCCTCGGCCTGCACCTCTGACGGCGATCGAAGCAACCGGGTCGGCGGCACCTTAAGCCCCAGCCGCTGACACAGACCGATGAAGCGGTATTTGTCATGCACCTCCTCCAGCAGCGCCAAAGGCGGGGCGAACAACGGCGCGGGCATCGCATGATCCCGCCAGATGCGGGCCAGATGCAGCACCTCCTCGCAGGTCGGGATCACCAGATCGACGCCCAGCCGCCGGATCAGCGCGGCCAGGGCCTTTGCCGCCCCGTCCGGGTCAAAGCGCAGCGACGGCAGCCGGTGATACCCCGCCTTCAGCCGCGTCCCCGCCGCCAGCGGCGTGCCCAGACTGTCCGCCAGATGCACCGCCCAGCCCGCGCCATGCAGAAGCCGCGCCATGTGCAGCGCCACCGGGGCCCGCGCCCCGGTGATCAGGACGGTCCGCGAGATCAATCCGCCGACGACCGCGCCCACAGGTTGATGTCCTTTTCTTCCGAAATCGCGTCGATCCGGGCCAGTTCATCCGCCGTAAAGTCCCGATTGCGGATTGCGCCGACGCAATCCACCACCTGCTCCGGCTTTGACGCGCCGATCAAGGCACTGGTGATCCCCCCGTTGCGCAAGACCCAGGCCAGCGCCATCTGCGCCAGCGTCTGCCCGCGCGACTCGGCCATCTCGTGCAGCTTCTTGACCGAGGCCACGGCCTTTTCCACCACCGCAGGGTCCAGCGACTTGCCTTGCGTGGCCCGGCTGCCCGCCGGAATCCCGTTCAGGTACTTGTTGGTCAGGATGCCCTGCGCCAGCGGCACGAACGCAATCGACCCGACCCCAAGCTCGGCCAAAGCGTCCTTCAGCCCGTCCGTTTCGACCCAGCGGTTCAGGATGTTGTAGCTGGGCTGGTGGATCAGCAAGGGA
>JAKQLM010000730.1 GCA_029567145.1 Pseudomonadota bacterium | reverse complement strand
CCAGCTTGGCCCGGTTGATCGGCAGGCCCGAGACATAGGCCGCGCTCTCGGCCGATCCGATGGCATAGATCGTGCGCCCGGTGACCGTGCGCTTGAACGGTAGCCAGACAAGGGCCGCCACGCCCAGCAGCAGGATCAGCGGCACGGGGATATCGGCAAAGGGGGCCAGCCACCAGGCCTCGCCGCCCTGGGCCAGGCCGTAGGTGTCGGCGAAATCCCAGACAGTGTTGGTCAGCGCCCAGCCAAGGTCTCCGTCCACATCGCCGCCCGGCTGCGGGCGAAGCAGCAGGGCAAGGCCGATGGCGATGGCCCCGGTCGCAAGGGTGGCGATGATCGGCTGCAGGCGGCCAAAGACCACGATCAGGCCGTTCATCAGGCCGAATGCCGTCCCAACCGCGAGGGTGGCGAAGATGCCAAGGGTGATGTCCAACCCTGAGCCTGTCAGGAGATACGACGCGACGCAGGCCGACAGCGTCATCACCGCGCCGACCGACAGGTCCAGGCCCCGCATCAGGACGGGCACGGTCTGCGCCATGGCGACAAAGGCGATAGCGACGGATTCGTTGGCGTTCTGCACGAAGACGGCGCTGGAAAACCCGCGTGGGTGCAGAAGGTTGTAGATCAGGAACAACCCCGCAAACAGGAACAACGCCCCGGCAAAGCCCGGTTCTGGGTGATCGCCCGCAGCATCACGCCGCTGTCCCGATGTTCAGCGAGGCCCCGACAATGGCCTCTTCGGTGATGGCGTCGCCTGCAAGCTCGCGCACCACCTGCCCGTCATAAAGGACCAGCACCCGGTCGGCACAACCGATCAGCTCGGCATAGTCCGAAGAGTAGAACAGGATGGATTTCCCCCCATCGGCAAGGTCGCGCATCATGCGGAAGATTTCCTGCTTGGTGCCAATGTCGATCCCGCGCGTGGGGTCGTTCATCAGGATGATGTCGGGGTCGGTCATCAGCCACTTGGCGATCACCACCTTTTGCTGGTTGCCGCCTGACAGGGTGCGGACCGGGTCACTGGGATTGCCGAC
>JAKQLM010000726.1 GCA_029567145.1 Pseudomonadota bacterium | reverse complement strand
GTTTCACACCCGTTGCCCGCTGGCCCGCGACATCTGTCGCCAGACCGCCCCCCAACTTCACCCCACGGCCCCGGACCGCAAGGCCCGCTGCCATTTTGCCGATCAACAAACTCAGGGAGAACATCATGCAGTGGACCACTGACAGACGCGGTTTCCTTCGCACCGCCGGGGCAAGCCTTGCCGCCGTCGCCGCCATGCCCCGCTTTGCCT
Organism: Pseudomonadota bacterium; assembly: GCA_029567145.1. Lineage (GTDB taxonomy): Bacteria > Pseudomonadota > Alphaproteobacteria > Rhodobacterales > Rhodobacteraceae > Tabrizicola. The sequence goes on along the minus strand of JAKQLM010000726.1, from coordinate 957 downwards.
GGGCGGCCGAGGGCGGCACCCTCCGCCTGCGCGTCGGCGCGGATTTCCAGGTGCTCGATCCGTTCGGGATCATCGGCGAGCTGGACGACATCATTCCGCGCTGCACCAATGTCACCCTCGTCCGACTGGGCGACATGCGGGACGGCAACCAGCTGCGGCCATGGGCGGCGGAGAAGTTTGTGTGGCTGGACGACACCCGTATCGCCTTTACCCTGCGCGAGGGGCTGAAATGGACCGGCGATTTCGGCCCGGTCACGACGGCGGACGTCAAGTTCAGCTTTGAACGCATCGCCGGGTCGGACAGCGCCTGGGCCTACCAGTTCGAAAAGCTGAAAGAGGTCGAAGTGATCGACGACCGCAGCGGCGTGATCCACCTGACCGAACCCTTCGCGCCCTTCCCGATCATTGCGCTTCCCTATTACGGCGGCCACATCGTCTGCCAGAAGGCGGTGGAGGCGGCAGGGGGCAGCTACACCACCGAGATCCCGGCGCAATGCGGGCCCTACCTGTTCGACAGCTGGGAGCAGAACCAGAAGGTCACGCTGAAAGCCAACCCCGCCTGGACCGGCGAGAAACCGGCCTTCGACACGGTGGAATTCTACATCGTCACCGACGACCAGGCCGCCCAACTGGCCTATGAGGCGGACGCCTTCGACTTCTCCCGCCTTGCCGTCAGCGCGGCCACCGCGATCAAGGGGGCGATGCCCGCAGGCGCCAGCCTGATCGAGGCACCGGGCACCCGCTATGCCTGGCTGACGATCAACATGAACGCCGAACCCCTGAAGGACCCGCGCGTGCGGCAGGCGATCCAGCTGGCCTATGACGGGCAGGCGGTGCTGGACGGGGCCTATGACGGGCTTGTTCAGCGCGCGACCGGGGTCGTGCCGCCGACCTCGGGCTTTGCCCGGCCCGCCAACCTGATGGCGACCCGCGACGTGGAAAAGGCCAAGGCCCTGC
>JAKQLM010000722.1 GCA_029567145.1 Pseudomonadota bacterium | reverse complement strand
CCACCACCCGGCCAATGCCCGGACCGATGCCAAAGCCGTGCCCGCTCATCCCCGTGGCGATGGTCAGGCCCGCGATCGGGCCGTGATCCACGATCGGCACCACATCCGGCAGCGTGTCGATCATCCCGCCCCAGGCCGCTTTCAGGCGCGGACGGCCCAGCGACGGAAACGCGCGGGCAAAGGCATCCTGCACCTTCCCCAAGGTACGCAGGTTCGGCGCGGGGTTCAGGATGCGGGTCTTCTCGAACGGGCTGACGGCATCCTCGGCCCAGCGGCGTGGCGTGCCCCAGGCATCGGGAAAGCCCTTGGGGGCCATCGGCCGGAACGTCGTGGCGCGGATGTCCTGCTTCAGCACCGGCCAGAAGCTGCCGAAGGACCGGAATGCGTCCGGCCCGATGAAGAAGTCATGCGCCGACCCGCCCGGCGCGATGGAATAGCCGCCATCGGCGCGGCGACGGAAGGCAAAGTCGTCATCGGCGGCATTGCCGGGAAAGATTTCGGGCATCGGTTCCGTCGCGGCCACACTCGCCAGGACCGAAAGCTGAGGTATCTTCACCCCGTGCCGCCCAAGAAACAGTCGCGACCAGGCCCCGGTGGCCACGACAACCTGCGCACAGGCGACGCGCCCCGCTTCGGTAAGGAGGCCCACCACCTTGCCGCCCGCAAGGTCCAGCGCCCGCACCGCGCAGGCTTCGCGGATCTGGACACCCATTTCCTGCGCGCGGGCGGCCAGGGTCGGGACCGCGGTCCAGGGTTCGGCCCGCGCATCCGAGGCCGTGTAAAGCGCGCCCTTCCACGGGGCCACCGCCCCGTTCAGCATCGCCGCCGTTTCCGCCCCGGTCATCAGCCGGGTGTCCAGCTGATGCGCGCGGGCATGGTCGGTCCAGTCTTCGAAACCCTGCATCTCGCGGTCGGTCTTGGCCAGATACAGCACGCCGGTCTGCCGGAACCCCAGACTGTCGCCCATCTCGGCCGCAAGCCGTTTCCAGATCGACAGGCTTTCCACCATGATCGGCAATTCGCCCGGATCGCGGCCCTGTTGGCGCACCCACCCCCAGTTGCGGCTGGATTGTTCGCCCGCAATCCGGCCCTTTTCCAGCAGCAGCACCGACAACCCCTTTTGCCGCAGGTAGAACGCCGTCATCACCCCGATCACCCCGCCACCGATGACCGCCACATCGACCCGGCCTGGCAGGGGATCGGCGAACCTGACAGGAGAAGCCTCGGTGATCGGGAACGTCATGCCAGCGTCTCCAGCAGCCTTTCCATGAACCTTTGCCCGGCCTGAAACTCGCTGATTTCCAGGTATTCGTCGGGTTGGTGCGCCTGGGCGATGTCGCCGGGGCCGCAGACCACGGCGGAATAGCCCGCCTCCTGGAACTGCCCGGCCTCGGTGCCATAGCTGACCACGCCGGTCGCGTTGTCGCCCGTCAGGCGGCGGACCAGCGTTTCCGCCTCGCCCTCGGCCTCGGGGACCAGACCGGGGACGCCGAAGAAACGGTCCAGGTGGACTGCGGCCTCGGGGCGGACGGCCTGCATTGCCGCCTCGATCTTGCGGGCCCGGGCCACGAACCGCGCCTCCCAGTCGGGGATCGACTCGCCGGGGACGACCCGCATTTCCACCGCGAACCGGCAGTCGGCGGCGGTGATGTTGTGCGCGGTCCCGCCCGAAATCATGCCCACATGCAAGGTCGTGTGCGGCGGATCGAAGGTCGCGGCCAGGGCGGTCGGTGCCTTCGCCTGAATTTCGGCATTCACCTCGTTCAGCCAGTTGATCAGCCGCGCGCCCTCCATGATGGCCGAAACGCCCTTTGGCAGCAGCGAGGAATGCACCTCATACCCCTTCACATGCACATGATAGCCCGTGCCGCCCTTGTGGCCGGTGATCACGCCCATGCGGCTGGGCTCGCCGATGATCGCGGCGCTGCCCTTTGGCACCACCTCCTGCATCGTCCGGATCATCGGCGGCGCGCCGGTGCAGCCGATCTCCTCGTCATACGACAGCGCCAGTTGCAGCGGCCGCGCGACACCCCGCGCCTGCGCCTGAACCAGCGCCCAGACCGCCAGCGCCACATAGCCCTTCATGTCGCAGGTGCCGCGCCCGTATAGCCGCCCGTCGCGTTGGGTCACCCACCAGGGGTCAGAGGTCCAGGCCTGCCCATCCAACGGCACCACGTCGGAATGCCCCGACAGCACCACCGCGCCCGCCTGCCATGGCCCGGCATGGGCGATCAGGGCGGCCTTCTCGTGATCCTCGTTCCAGTGCCGGAAGCAGCGGATGCCGTGGCCGACAAGATAGCCTTCCAGCCAGTCCACCAGCGCCAGATTGCTGCCGCGGCTTACCGTTGGAAAGCTGACCAGCCGGTCAAGGATCTGACGTGACGTCAGTGCCTGCATTTTGATCCTCGCCTTTGGCCCCAGATGTTGTGGTCAGCCTGTGGGCCGGGCCGGGAACTGTCAATATGTGGCAGAATGCCGGGCCAATCAGTCAAATCGCCGATACGATAGTCTGGAATCGCACGTCGAAACAGGATTGATAGAGATCTGAAAATCGGGAACAGTCGGGAGGACATCGGGCAACCGATAGTTGTCAGGGCTGAAAAGACCCGACAAAAACAAGACGTAAAAGAAACGCGGGGAGTACTGAATGGCCGAAGGGCCCGTGCCTGTCCTTGACGTCAAGGGCCTTCGAACCATTTTCCGCACGCGCGGCGGCGAGATTCATGCCGTCAATGACGTCAGCTTTCACCTTGATCGCGGTGAGCTTCTGGGCGTCGTCGGCGAAAGCGGCTCGGGCAAGTCGGTGACGATGATGTCGCTGATCGGCCTTCTCCCCTCGCCCCCCGCCGAAAATCGCGGCGGCACGGTGATGCTGGGCGGACGCGACCTGCTGAAACTGGGCGACAAAGAGCTGCAAGAAGTGCGCGGCGCCAAGGTCGGCTTTGTCTTCCAGGACCCGATGACCAGCCTGAACCCGGTCTTCACCCTTGGCGATCAGTTGATGGAGCCGTTGCGCAAGCACATGGGTCTGGACAAGCAGGCCGCCGCCAACCGGGCGGTCGAACTTCTGGAACTGGTCGGCATCCCGGATGCGCGCAAGCGGCTGAACGCCTATCCGCACCAGTTTTCCGGCGGCATGCGCCAGCGGGTGATGATCGCCATCGCGCTGGCCTGCGATCCCGAAGTGCTGATCGCGGATGAACCCACCACGGCCCTGGACGTCACCATTCAGGCGCAGATACTGGAACTGGTGAAGGAGCTTCGGCAAAAGCTGGGCATGGCGATCATCTGGATCACGCATGACCTTGGCGTCATCGCGGGCATCGCCGACCGGGTGATGGTGATGTATGGCGGGCAGGTCGTCGAACAGGCCCCGGTGCGGGAGTTGTTCGCCAACCCCCAGCACCCCTATACCCGCGCGTTGCTCAAGACCATTCCGGCGATCTCGGGCCCGCGTGAGGCGCGGCTGAAGGTGATCGAAGGCCAGCCGCCGATCATGCAGGGCGCACCTGTCGCCTGCCCGTTCCGCGCCCGCTGCGACTATCGCCATGACCGCTGCGACCGGGAAAACCCGGCGCGTCGCGCGATTGACGGGCATGGGGTCGGTCGCGGTCACGATGTCGCCTGCCACTGGGTCGCCCCCGCGCCAGCCGCACAAGAGGCAGCCCATGCTTGACGCCCGCCCAATCCCGCCGTCCGCCGACCCGCTGGTCGAGGTGACCGACCTCAAGATGCACTTCCCGATCTTCACCGGGGTCTTTCGTCGTCACACCGGCGATGTGAAGGCCGTGGATGGGGTCAGTTTTGCCATCCAGCCGGGTGAGACTTTGGGTCTGGTCGGCGAGTCCGGCTGCGGCAAGTCCACGGTCGGCCGCGCGATCCTGCGGCTGTATGAAGTGACGTCCGGCAAGGTCGTGATCGACGGCGAGGATGTCGCCAGCCTGAACCCCGAGGCGCTGCGCAAGAAGCGCCCGGCCATGCAGATGGTGTTCCAGGACCCGCAGGCCAGCCTCAACCCCCGGATGACCCTGGCCCGCATCATCGGCGAGCCTTTGGACGAACACACCGACTGGCCCAAGGCGAAAAAGCTGGAGCGGGTGTACGAGCTGATGGATCAGGTCGGCCTGAACCGCCGCTTTGCCGACCGATACCCGCATGAATTCTCCGGCGGGCAGCGGCAGCGGATCGGCATCGCGCGGGCCTTGTGCCTGAACCCCAAGTTCATCGTCTGCGACGAACCGATTGCCGCGCTGGACGTCAGCATCCAGGCACAGGTCGTCAACCTCTTGGAGGACCTGCAGGAAAAGCTGGGCCTGACCAATCTTTTCATCAGTCACGACCTGTCGATGGTCCGCCATATCGCCGACCGCGTGGCCGTGATGTACCTGGGCCGGATCGCCGAGCTTTCCCCCCGCGACGACCTGTATGCCCGCCCGCTGCACCCCTATGCCGAGGCGCTTTTGTCCGCGGTCAACGAACCCGACCCGGTTCGTGCGCAGAACCGGCAGCGGATCATCCTGAAGGGCGACGTGCCCTCGCCCGCCAACCCGCCGGTTGGCTGCAACTTCTGCACCCGCTGCCCCAAGGTCTTTGACCGCTGCCGCGTGGTGAAACCCGACCTTCGCGAGGTGGAGCCTGGGCGTTTCGTCGCCTGCCACCTGTTCGATGAACCCGACGCCGGATCAACCGGCGCACCCGAGGCGTCCGAGCACAGCAAAAAGCTGAACAACCAACAAGGAGTGAAGCAATGAAACTGAAAACCGCCCTTCTGGGTGCTGTCGCGGCGATGGGCATGGCCCCCGCCGCCTTCGCCGAGCGCGGGGCCGATGGCCACGTGAACGTGCTGTACTGGCAGGCCCCGTCGATCCTGAACCCTTATCTCTCGTCCGGCACCAAGGACGTGGAAACCTCGTCGCTGATCCTGGAAGGCCTGGCAGGCTTTGACGAAAAGGGCGTGGTCATCCCGCGCTTGGCCGAGTCGGTCCCCACGGTCGAAAACGGCGGCATCACCGCCGACCTGACCCAGATCACCTGGAAACTGAAGCCGGGCATGCTGTGGTCCGACGGCACGCCGGTCACCAGCGCCGACGCCAAGTTCACCTGGGAATATTGCACCCACCCCGAAGGTGGCTGCGCGCAGGCCGCCCGCTATGAAGGCATCACCGCGATCGAGACCCCGGACGAGCTGACCATCGTGGTCAAGTTCTCGGGCCCGAAGCCGAACCCCTATCAGGCCTTTGTCGGCGGCACCTCGCCGCTGCTGCAGGCCGCGCAGTTCGCCAACTGCCTGGGTGCTGCCGCCTCGACCTGCGCCGACCAGAACTTCAAACCGATCGGCACTGGCCCGTTCATGGTCAAGGACTTCAAGGTCAATGACGTGGTCGAGCTTGAGGCCAACCCGAACTACCGCGACCCGGCCAAGCCCGCGTTCGCCACCATGACCGTCAAGGGCGGCGGCGACGCGCAGGCGGCGGCCCGTGCGGTTCTGGAAACCGGCGAATTCGACTATGCCTGGAACACCCAGATCAACCCGGAAATGCAGGCGCAGATGGCGGCTGGCGGCAAGGGCGTTCTGCTGAACGGTTTCGGCACGCTGGTCGAACGGATCGAGATCAACATGACCAACCCCGACCCGGCGCTGCCGGAAGGGGAACGTTCGACCGTCAAGCATCCGCACCCGTTCCTGTCGGACCTCAACGTGCGCAAGGCGCTGTCGATGGCGATTGACCGTCAGGTCCTGGTCGATATCGGCTATGGCGCTGCGGGCCGTGCGACCTGCAACCTGGTGCCCGCACCGGAAATGTTCGCCAGCCCGAACACCGACTGCCTGAAACAGGACGTCGAAGGTGCCAAGGCGCTTCTGGAAACCGCAGGCTGGGTCGACAGCGATGGCGACGGCGTGCGTGAAAAGGACGGCGCCAAGCTGAAGATCGTCTACCAGACCTCGGTCAACCCGGTCCGTCAGGACTTCCAGGCGGTGATCAAGTCGATGTGGAACGAGATCGGCGTGGAAGTCGAGCTGAAGCAAATTGATGCTTCGGTGTTCTTCGGCGGCGATGCGGGCTCACCCGACACGTTCCAGAAGTTCTACTCGGACGTGGAAATGTACGCCAACAACTTCGACGGCACCGACCCGGAACCCTATCTGGGCCAGTACCTGTGCGACAAGATCCCCGGCCCGGACAACCAGTGGCAGGGCGAAAACATCAACCGCTTCTGCGACCCGGCCTATGACGCGATGTGGCTGGAACTGTCGAAGACCGCCGACATGGCAAAACGGTCCGAGATCGCCATCCGCCTGAACGAGATGCTGACGAAAGACACCTACGTCATCATCCCGCTGGTCGACCGTGGCCGTCTCTCGGCTGCCTCGAACACGCTGGGCGGCGTGGTGCTGAACACCTGGGACACCGAACTGTGGAACGCCCAGGACTGGTTCCGCATCAAGTAAGCTGACCTTGGTCAACGGGGTGTCCGCGCGTCACGACGCGCGGGCACCCTGCCCTTTTCCCCTTTTGCTGCAGGCCCGCCCATGCTGACCTACACGCTGCGGCGATTGCTCGTCGCGATCCCCACGCTTCTTCTGATCAGCCTGGTGATCTTCCTTCTGGTCGATCTTGCGCCGGGCAGTCCGGCGTCAGAAATCCCGTTGACCGTCCCGGCCGACGTCAAGGCCAAGATGATCGAGGCGATGGGCATCAACGAGCCGGTCTATGTCCGCTATTTCCTGTGGCTGAAGCAATTCTTCTGGACCGAGCCGCTTTACGCGATCGACGCCGCCTTCGGCACCGACTGGGCGCAAGGCGCGCCGCGCATCATTTCGTATTCGTCGAAAGTCCCGGTGATGGACTATATCGGCGAACGCCTGCCGCAGACGCTGATCGTGATCGGCACGGCCTATCTGGTCGCCATCCTGATCGCGCTGCCCATCGGGATCTATTCCGCCTATCGCCAGTACAGCTGGTTCGATCAGGTCGGCACCTTCGTGTCGATGGTCGGCTATTCGGTCCCGACGTTCTTCACCGGCCTCTTGGCGATCATCATCTTCACTTCGTATTTCGGCTGGTTCCCGTCGATCTACAATACCTCGCTCGAGGTGGTGGACTGGGCTACCTTCAAGCAACAGGTCAACCAGATGTTCCTGCCGGTGATGGTGCTGGCGCTGTTCAACGCCGCCGAACTGTCGCGCTATACCCGGTCCGCCATGCTGGAGAACCTTAGCCAGGACTACGCCCGCACCGCCCGCGCCAAGGGGATGAGCGAGCGGACCGTCGTGCTGAAGCATGTCCTGCGCAATTCGATGATCCCGGTGATCACGGTGATCACGCTGGGCCTGCCTGCGGTGTTCGCCGGGGCGATCGTCACCGAGCAGGTGTTCAAGATCAACGGCATCGGGGCCGCGCTGATCGGCGCGATCCATGTCAACGACCTGCCGGTGGTGCAGACCATCGCCTTCATCACCGCGATCCTCATCGTGCTTTTCAACCTGGTGGCCGACATCCTGTACGGCATCCTCGACCCCCGGATCCGCTATGACTGACGCAACCGCCTCTCCCGCCGCCTCCCTGGTCAAGGACGACGCCCCCCGCAGTCTCTGGCGCGACGTCTGGGATCAGTTCCGCCTGCACCGTGGTGCCATGCTGGGGCTTTGGGTCCTGGGCGCGCTGCTGATCTTCGTGATCGTCGGGCCGTTCGTCTGGACGCTGGAGCCGATCAAGGTCAACCCGAACACCGCCGAGATGTTCAAGTCGCGCAACCTGCCCGCCTCGTGGGAGCATCCCCTGGGCACCGAACAGGTCGGCCGCGACATCATGGCCCGCCTGATGCTGGGGGGAAAGGTGTCGCTGGCCGTGGGCTTTGTCGCGATGGCGGTGGCGGTGTTCCTTGGCACGCTGATCGGGCTACTGTCGGGCTATTTCCGCCGCCTGGACGGGGCCTTGATGCGGCTGACCGATCTTTTCCTGTCGCTGCCGCTCTTGCCGCTGATCCTGGTCCTGACCTTCCTTTACGGCCCCTACCTGAAAGAGATCTTCGGCCCGAACCTTGGCACGTTCTTCATCCTGATCATAGCCATCGGCCTGACGTCCTGGATGCACGTCGCCCGGATCGTGCGCGGTCAGGTGCTGGCGGTCAAGGAACGCGAATTCGTGCTGGCCGCCCGGTCGATCGGCACGCCGTCCAGCCGGATCATCCTGCGCCACATCCTGCCAAACGTGCTGGCCCCGGTCATGGTCGCGGCCGCCCTTGGGGTTGCCAACGCGATCATCACGGAATCGGTGGTGTCCTTCCTGGGCCAGGGCTTCCAGTCCGACTTTTCCACCTGGGGCTCGATGCTGAACTCGGCCTATTACAACCAGACCTATCCGATGCAGATGGTCTGGCCGGGGCTGGCGATTTCGCTGACCGTGCTGTCGGTCAACTATGTCGGCGACGGCTTGCGCGACGCTTTGGACCCGCGCATCCGGGGGCGGTGACCCTAGTCCAGATGGTTGCGGATCCGCCGCACCATCAGCCAGACGCCGAACACCACCACCGGCACCAGCCCGGCCAGCAAGGCGCCGTGGCTGATGTGAAAGCGGTGGGCCAAAGGCTCCAGCAGATAGGCCGCCAGGTTCACCGCGTAATAGCTGATCGCCACCGTTGACAGGCCTTCGACAGTGCGCTGCAGCCGCAGTTGCAGGTCCGCCCGCCGGTCCATGCTTTCCAAAAGCCGCTGGCTCTGTGCGCTGCGTTCCACATCCACCCGCGTCCGCAACAGTTCCGCCGCGCGTTCCGCCCGTTCCGCCATGCCCCGCAGCCGCGTCTCCGACGATTTCACCGTCCGCATCGCCGGATCATAGCGCCGCATCATGAATTCGCCAAAGGTCTGCCTGCCGCCAAGCCGCGCCTCACGCAGGACCTCGATCCGCTGGTTCACGATGGCCTCGTAGGCCGCCGTCGCCCCGAAACGGAACGAAAACTGCACTGCCAGACTTTCCAGCTCGGCCGAGATCGTCAGCAACTCGTGCAGCGCCGCCTCGGGAGCCGGGCCGTCGTCCAGCCCCGACACCAGCGCGGAAAGCTTGGGGTCCAGCGCATTCAGCCGCGCCCCCAGATCACGCGACCGCATCAACCCCAGCATCGACATCGCGCGATAGGTCTCGATCTCGCACAGCCGCTGCACGATCCGCCCCACCCGGCGCGGCCCAGTGCCAGGGGCGACGAAGACCGCAAACCGCATGTGTCCCGCCGGGTCGATCCGGAAATCCCCCGCGATCACCGCTGCCCCGTCCACCACCCGACTGGTCGCCAGGCTTTCCGGCACGAACCAGGCGTCCAGCTTCGCCAAAAGCTCTGCCTCGGTCACCGGCATCGGTTCGACCCGGATCAGGACCGAGGTCAACCGCCGACCCGGGGCTGCATTCAGCCAGTCCTCGGGCAGCACCTCGGCCTCGGCCGGGTCAAACGGCCGGACCGAGGTGCCCCGGGTGAACCCGGTATAGGTCACGAACTCGGTATGGCTTTCCCATTTCAGCTCGGCCCGGCCGATCGGCCCCTGGAAATGCGTCGCCCCCGGCTGCGGATGCGCGCTGCCGTGGCGGTCAAGCAGCGCCAGAAGATGCGCCAGATCCAGCGCCCGATCGCGATTCTGCGCCTGCACGGGGTCCTTGATCGCCACATAAACCGCGGTCGAGGGCACCTCCAGCGACGGAAACGGCCGCGCGTGCAACTCGTTCACGGTGGCATAGCGCAAGGGATGGTCTTGGATCGGCATGTCTGGGGTCCGGGGCTGGTTCCGCCCCGGTTAGCGAAGATTTTCCCGCCAAGCCACGCTTTCTTGGGCATGCCAAGGCATACCGGGGCAACTGCGTCCTGCCTGCCGCAAGTTTCCGCTCCCGCCAGCGTAGGGTGACCGGTCGTGCAGCGTAAAGCGACAGGACCGCACCCAGCAGGGGGCGCGGCGCCAATGCAAAGGACACAGCATGCGTCTACTGATCCTGGCCAGCGTTCTGGCCCTCCCCTTCGGCTCGGCAGCCTGTGCCGAA
>JAKQLM010000719.1 GCA_029567145.1 Pseudomonadota bacterium | reverse complement strand
AAAAGGCCTCACCACCCTCGCCGCCCTCGCCGCGATCCTCCTCCTCGCGGTGCTGACCCTCACCCTCCAGACCCGCACGGCAGCCGACCTCCACCTCCTTTCCCGCCTGACCGGGACGGCAGCCCCGCGTCATTCGGCCAGCGGAGGAACATCTTAAGGAACCCCTAACGCCCGCGAGCAAGCTATTGGCAAAAAAGGGTTTCTCGAAAGTGTCCACTGTGGACACAGCGTCCCTACAGGGCGCGCATCCAGAACTGAAGCGGCTTTTCCGTCTCTTCCCGGTCGCCAAGGTCCTTCCAGCTGAACCGGGCCACCACGCCCGGCAGGGTCTGGTAGCCCCGGCCCCGCCAGAAGGCGTCGTTCGTCCGGTAGGCGGCGGGTCGGGCGGGATGATCCTCGGGCCGGATCACCGAACAGAAGGCCACATGCGTCCGCCCCAGCTGCCTGGCATGCGCCTCACGGTGGTCGATGAACCGGTGCCCCAGCCCGATGCCCCGGTAGGGGCGCAGTAGGACCGACTCGGCCCCGTACAGAATCTTGTCCGACGGGATGCCCAGCGCCTGGAACGGGGCGGCGAATTCGGGGGCGTGGTCTTCCATCGGGGTGGACGTCGAGGCCCCGATCAGCCGTCCCTCATGGAACGCCCCGACCAGCAGGGCCCCCGGGTTGTCCCGGTAGCTGTCCAGATACTGCCGCTCGTAATCAAGGGTGCCGTCGTAAAGGTAGGGCCAGTCGCGGAAGACGGTGATCCGCAGCTGGGCGACCTGATCGAGCGCCGCCTCCAGCTCGGCCGCACGCAGGACCCGGATATCGAGGTCGTCGATGTTCACAGGCTCACCTGCCGGACCCAGTCGTTCAGGTTGTAGAAGGTCGTGATCCGCGAGATGAGGCCATCCCGGACCTCAAAGAACCCGCCAGCAGGCAGGACGTAGGCCTGGCCCCGTGCCTCGGGGAGACCGGGGTCGGTCTGCAGGTACCGGCCGTGAACGACGAATTCAGCCGCCCCGCGACTGCCGTCGTCGGTCGCGAAGATCACGAGGTCGCGCAACTTTTCCCGGTAGCTGACCCCCATGTGGCCGCAGAATTCGGCGAACCTGTCCTTGCCGATCCGGTGCGCGCCTTCGTTGACCCGGTGTTCGATATCGTCGGTCAGGCAGGCCAGCATGGCCGCAGGATCGCCTGCATTGAAGGCGGCGTAATAGCGGGTGATCAGGGCGAGGGTATCGGCGCGGGGCATGGGGCTCTCCTTTTCAGGGAGAGACTAGCGGGGTGGAATGGGCTTTCCAAGCCGGAGGGGACGGGTTCTGGGCCGAAAGCGACGCGGGTGGGGTGTCCACAGTGGACAATTCCAAAATACTTCACATTTTCAAAGACTTGTCTGTGGGCGTTAGGGAAGTTTTAACATGTGCATCGCCACCCCTTCCCGCAAGGGGGGAGGGGTGGCGCGGGACGTTTGTCGCCGTCCCGGACGTCAGAGCGCTGCTGCAATCGTGTCCGCGATCGGCGTCGTCGGGCGGCCGATCAGGCGGCTGAGGGTGCGGCTGTCGTCGGCAAGGGCACCTTCCCCGGCGCGGGCGTCGCTGTCGGCCAGGACCTGTGCAAAGCCTTCGGGCAGACCGAAACCGATCAGCGCCTTGGCGTAGTCAGCCTGTGACATCGACACATAGGCCACCGGCTTTCCGGCGGCTTTGGCAACCGCGGCGGCAAGATCCGCGCCGCTGTGGGCCGTATCGCCCGCCAGTTCATAGATCTTGCCGGCGTGGCTGTCGTCCTGCGCCGTGACGGCAATCGCCTCGGCATAGTCCTTGCGCGCGGCGGCGTTCACCTTTCCCTCACCGGCGGCACCGATGACCGCGCCGTGCTGGACGGCGGCGGCGAGCGCGCCGGTGTAGTTCTCGGTGTACCAGCCGTTGCGCAGGATGGTGGCGGGGATGCCCGCGGCGCGGATTGCGGCTTCGGTGGCGATATGGTCCTGCGCCAGGATCATCGGGCTCCGCTCGCCCTTCAGGATCGAGGTGTAGACCAGCCGCTTGACGCCCGCAGCACTGGCGGCAGCGATCACGTTGCGATGCTGACCGGCGCGGTCGTTGAAGTCGTTCGAGGAGATGAGGACGAGGGTATCGACGCCTTTCAACGCGGCTGGATCGGCGCTGGTGTAGTCGAAGGCCCGGGTCTCGACGCCAAGGTCTGCGGCCTTGGCGGGGTCGCGGGCAAGGGCGATGGGCTTGGCACCGCGGGCTTTCAGGGCGGCGATGGCAAGGCGGCCGAGGTGGCCGGTGGCACCAGTGATGGCGATGGTCATGGGGCTCTCCTGTTGTTGACGATCGGGAGATACGGCGTATACTTACGAAAAGGAAGTACATACAAATTTGTTAGTATACGGAAGGGCCGCACAACATGACCGACAGAAAGGCACAGGCGCTGCTGGATGGCTGGAAGCTGGGCAACGTGCTGGCGGCGGACTGCCCGTCGCGGATCATCCTGAACCACCTGACGAACCGCTGGGGCGCGCTGGTGATGGTGGCACTGGCGACCGGTCCGCACCGCTTTGCGGCGTTGCGCCGCAAGGTTGGCGGCGTCAGCGAACGAATGCTGAGCCAGACACTGAAGGACCTGGAGGCGGACGGGTTTGTGCTGCGGACGGCGCATCCCGTTGTGCCACCGCATGTGGATTATGAGCTGACCGCCCTGGGCCGTGGCGCGGCAGAGCATGTGGTGGCGCTGGCCGGGTGGATCGAGGCGGCGATGCCGGAGATCATGGCGGGGCAAGTGCGCGTGGCGGCAGAGTGAGGGCGCACGCGCAAGGTGGGCAATATTGCCCACCCTACCCGGTGCCCAGTCCTGCCGGCGGGCGTTGATCGACCTGCCGGCCCGAAGACAGGCCTATCCCTCCGAAGGCGGTCCGAAGCGGTCCAGCATCCGCGTCCTGATCTGGTCCCGCGCCTGCCGGTAGGCGGCAAGCTTTGCCTCGCGCGTTTCGCCCAGACCCGTGGGGTCGAGAATCGGCCAGTATTCGATGTCGAGGTGATGAAAGCGCGTCAGTTCCAGCGCCATGCGCTGACTGGCGGGGGACAGCGCGATGATCAGGTCGAACTGGCTGAGGTCATCACCCCAATCCTGCATCTCGTCAAAGCTGCGCGAGCGGTGGCGGCTAAGCTCGATCCCCACCTCCTGGCAGACGGCGATGGAAAAGCCGTCCACCTCCATGTCGTTCTTGACGCCTGCGGACTGGACATAGGCGCGCTGGCCGTACAGCTTTTTCATCAGGCCTTCGGCCATGGGCGAGCGGACGGCATTGTGGTCGCAGCAGAACAGCACCGATTGCGGGAAATCGCCCAAAGCATCAGCCCCAGTGCAGGACGCAGATCAGGGTGAACAGGCGGCGCGCGGTGTCGGTGTCGACGGCGGCCTTGCCGTCCAGCCGGTCACGCAGGATGGATGCGCCTTCGTTGTGGATGCCGCGCCGGGCCATGTCGATCGCCTCGATCTGGCTGGGCGGCAGGCGTTTCACCGCATCGAAGTAGTTTTCGCAGATCTGGAAGTAGTCCTTCACCACCTGACGGAAGGGGCCAAGGGACAGATGGAATTCGGCCGCCCTGGTGCCGTCTTCGGTGGCGATGTCGAACACCAGCCGCCCTTCGCGGATCGCCAGGTGCAGCCGGTAGGGTCCCTGCGACTGTTCGCGGTCGGGCCGGGCGGGCAGCGTGAAGGAGTTTTCCTCCAGGAGGTCATAGATCGCGACGCGGCGTTCCTGCTCGATCTCGGGCGTGGGGCGGGCAAGGCCCTTTTCGTCGATCTCGATATGGCAAAGACGGTTCATGGCATGGTTCCCGAGGTTCCAGCGGTGATGCCCGACGCGAAGGCATCACGCAAGAGGCGTGGATCAGTCGTTCAGGCGGTCCAGCCGGGCGCGGACCGACAGGCCATGCGCCTGCAGGCTTTCGCTGATCGCCAGGCGTTCGGCGGCAGGGCCGATGGCCTTCAGCGCCTCGGGTGTCATCTTGGCAAGGGTCGTGCGCTTCATGAAGTCAAGGACAGAGAGGCCAGAAGAAAAGCGCGCCGAGCGGGCGGTTGGCAGGACGTGGTTCGGGCCGCCGATGTAGTCGCCGATGGCCTCGGGGGTATAGGCCCCCAGGAAGATCGCGCCGGCATGGGTGATGTGCTGGCTTAGCGCCTCGGGGTCGGCGGTGCAAAGCTCAAGGTGTTCCGGGGCGACGCGGTTGGACAGGGCTGCGGCTTCGGCCAGGTCTTTCGTGACGATGACCGCGCCGTGCTGCGCCCAGGATGCGCCCGCGATGGCGCGGCGGTCCAGCGTGTCCAGCCGCTTGGCGACCGCATCGGCGACGGCACGGCCGAAGGCGGCGTCCGGAGTGATCAGGATCGACTGGGCGCTTTCGTCGTGTTCGGCCTGGGACAGAAGGTCAAGCGCGATCCAGTCGGGGTCGTTGTCGGCATCGGCGATGACCAGGATTTCAGAGGGGCCCGCGATCATGTCGATGCCGACCCGGCCGAAGACCCGGCGCTTGGCGGCGGCGACAAAGGCGTTGCCGGGGCCGGTGATCTTGTCGACGGCGGCGATGGTTTCGGTGCCATAGGCCAGGGCGGCGATCGCCTGCGCGCCGCCGATGCGCAGGACAAGGTCCACTCCGGCGATCTGGGCGGCCAGAAGGACCAGGGGGTTCACCTTTCCGTCCGGCGTGGGGCAGGCGATGACCAGCCGTTCGACCCCGGCGACCTTGGCGGGGATGGCGTTCATCAACACGCTGGACGGGTAAGAGGCCAACCCGCCCGGAACGTATAGCCCCGCCGCCGACACCGGAGTCCAGCGCCAGCCCAGCGTCGCGCCGGTGCTGTCGGTCCAGCTGTCGTCCTGCGGTTTCTGCCGGGCGTGGTAGGCGCGGATGCGGGCGGCGGCCAGGTCCAGCGCGGCGCAGTCCTCTGGTCCGACCCTGGCGATCTCGGCGGCGATTTCGGCCGGGGAGAAGGCCAGCGTCTGCGGCGTCAGCGTCAGCCGATCAAAGCGCGCGGTCAGGTCGATCACCGCCTGATCGCCGCGGGCGCGGACATCGGCGATGATCGCGGCCACGGCCTGATCCACATCCTCGGCCTCTTCGCGCTTTTGACCCAGCAGCGCCTGGAAGGCGGCGTCAAATCCCGTGTCGGCGGTGGAAAGGAAGACGGGCATCGGCAAGGCTCCTTCTGGGCGTGGGTTCAGATAGCGCGGGGGGGGCGGCGGCTCAAGGCTTCGTGCGGCGAAGGGTGCGGGGCGTCAGAGATCCCAGTCGGGCGCGGGCCTTGCTGCGACCACCGGCCGCCCACCCCCAGACCGCAGCCAGCCGCCCCGGATCGGCAACTTGCGTTCGGCCCCCCAGTCGCCGGTGACGGTCAGGATATCGCCCTCCAGCATCACGCCCGCGACGGACTGGCCGCTGGGCCAGCGGATCGCCCCAAGGATGTGGCGCACCTCGACCGTGCCGGTTGGGTCCAGCGTCAGCAAGGCGGGCTGGCCTGCTGCGGTCAACGGATCGGGCGTTTCGCGGCTTGACAGGCCAAGGACCGGCAGGGCGGCCCCGTCCTCGACCCCCAGGCAGCCCAGGTGGCGGCCATTCCACGGCGCGTAGTCGCGCCCGCCGTTGGAATGCCAGAGCATCGTCATCGGCAGGGCGGCGGGGTTTTTCAGCGACAGGAACAGATCGCCCTCGGACGGGCGGACG
>JAKQLM010000718.1 GCA_029567145.1 Pseudomonadota bacterium | reverse complement strand
GACCTGGCGCAGATGCGCCACCACGCCAAGCCCGCGCCGGTTGGTGCGCTGTCGGCCTATCTCAGCCGCATCTATGCCGGGGATCCGTTTCAGGAATTCAAGTCCGCCGCCAAAGGCGTGGTCAGCCTGCTGCCCGAACCCTTTCAGGAAGGCGCCCGCCGCGCCAAGGAAATGCTCAAGGGCATGACGATGGGCGGCACCCTGTTCGAAGAACTGGGCTTTTCCTACGTCGGCCCGATTGATGGCCACGATCTTGACCAGCTTCTGCCCGTGCTGCGCACCGTCAAGGCCCGCGCCACCGGCCCCACCCTGATCCATGTGCTGACGAAAAAGGGCAAAGGCTATGCCCCGGCCGAAGCGGCGCGCGACAAGGGCCATGCGACGGGCAAGTTTGATGTGCTGACCGGCGTGCAGGCCAAAGCCGCCTCCAACGCCCCGAGTTACACCAAGGTTTTCGCGCAATCCCTGATCGCCGAGGCCGAGGCGGACAGCAAGATCGTCGCCGTCACCGCCGCCATGCCCGATGGCACCGGTTTGAACCTGTTCAACGACCGTTTCCCCAAACGCTGCTTTGACGTGGGCATCGCCGAACAACATGCCGTCACCTTCAGCGCGGGCCTTGCGGCGGGCGGGATGAAGCCCTTCTGCGCGATCTATTCGACCTTCCTGCAGCGCGGCTATGATCAGGTGGTGCATGACGTGGCGATCCAGCGGCTGCCTGTGCGCTTTGCCATCGACCGCGCCGGTCTGGTCGGTGCCGATGGCGCCACCCATGCGGGCAGCTTTGATGTGGCCTTCCTCGCCAACCTGCCCGGCATGGTGGTGATGGCGGCGGCGGACGAGGCCGAGCTGGTGCATATGGTGGCGACGGCTGCCGGACATGACGCGGGGCCGATTGCGTTCCGGTATCCGCGGGGCGAGGGCGTGGGGGTGGAGATGCCTGCGCGGGGCGTGCCGCTGGAAATTGGCGAGGGGCGAGTGGTGCGGGAGGGCTCTCGGGTGGCTTTGCTGTCGTTCGGGACTCGGTTGAGCGAGAGTTTGAAGGCGGCGGAGGCTTTGGCGGGGCGGGGCG
>JAKQLM010000713.1 GCA_029567145.1 Pseudomonadota bacterium | reverse complement strand
GACCTGGCGGATGCGTTCGGTCATCATCTGGCCAAGGTGCTTGATCCGGGCATATCCCGCCTGATTGTCGGCCAGCATCGTCTTCAGCATCACCTTGGTCACATGCAGCGGCAACCGCCCGGCATTGTGAGTGCCATAGTGCAGCACCTTGCCCCATTCGAGGCCCGCCATCACATCGGCCCGCCCGCCGATCATGGCCATCGGCAACCCGCCTCCCAGCGCCTTGCCGTAGGTGACGATGTCGGGGGTCAGCCCGTAAAGCTCGGCGCATCCGCCCGCGGCCAGGCGGAAGCCGGTGACGGTCTCGTCCAGGTAGAACAGCGCCCCATGCTTCCGGCACAGCTCCTGCATCCGGTTCAGGTAGCCGGGCTTCGGGGGAATGACCCCCATGTTCGACATCACCCCTTCCGTCACCACGCAGGCCGCCTGATCGCCATGCAGCGCCATCGCGCGCTCCAGCGCCTCGACGTCGTTCCAGCGGACGACGATGGTGTCCTTCCAGGCCTCCTCGGGGATGCCAGAGGAGTCCGGGATCCGGATCGGGTCGTTCGGGTGGCCCAGCAGGGTGGGCGGATAGGGGTTGGTGTTGATCAGCACCGAATCCCACCAGCCGTGATAATGCCCCTCGAACTTGATGATCTTGCGCCGTCCGGTATGGCCCCGTGCCAGCCGGAAGGCGGCCATCGCGGCCTCGGTCCCGGTGTTGGCGAAGCGCACCTTGTCGACATGGGGCAAAAGCTTGACCAGCATCTCGGCCACTTCGACCTCGACCTCCAGGGCCGTGGCGAAATGGGTGCCTCGCGCCGCCTCGCGCGAGATGGTTTCGACCACTTTCGGGTGTGCATGGCCCAGCGGCAGCGCGCCGAAAGCCATCATCCAGTCGATGTATTCGGTGCCGTCCACATCATACAGCCGCGCACCCGCCCCATGGCTCATGTAGCGCGGCTGTATGAAGTGGACGGCACCGAATACATCGACTGGATGATGGCTTTCGGCGCGCTGCCGCTGGGCCATGCACACCCGAAAGTGGTCGAAACC
>JAKQLM010000703.1 GCA_029567145.1 Pseudomonadota bacterium | reverse complement strand
TCGCGCGGCGCCCGGCGTCAGTCAGGGCTGGCCGGCGACCTGCTGGCGAGATGCAGCCAGATCTCGTTGCGCCGCATGAACCACGGCGTGAACGGCGCGTTGTAGCGCGCGTAGACCGCCTCGCCCGTCCAGGCCTGGTCGGCAGCGCGCAGCGCCGCCTGCAGCTGGGCCAGATGGTCGGCGTCGTTCGACACCGACCAGAAGCCCGAGTAACGGATGACGGCCACCTGGGCAGGCTGCACGTCGCGACGTTGAACCCGCGTGTCCAGCGGTTCTGGCGCACTGTCCGCGGTCACACCCTTGGGCAGCACGAACTGCACCCGGAACCCGCCCGGCGCTGCGGTCTGCGTGACCGGCGCGGTCATCTCCAGCTTCAACGGCACGGCGGCCTGCATGACCGGTGCCGTCATGGCGAACTTCCGATCGCCCTTGTTCTTGCCGAAGATGTAGCCCGCCAGGATCGGGAACGCCAGGTTGCCCGCCCCGTCCGCGGGGCCGGCCACCACGACCTCGGCCACCGCATAGGCGGCGTACTGCCGCAACTCGATGTCACCGAGCTGGCGAACGACCTGGTATTCGGGCTCTTCCGTGGCGTGAACCGGCATGGGAATGGTGGCGGTGGTGATCGTCGCAAGCAGGAGCGCAGGAACGCCTGCGCTCGACGGAGCGGACTTTCAGGGTGAAGGGCTTGCATCATCACAGGGTCTCACAGGCATCGCATCTCGTCCGAGCGTCGGGTCCGCCGGGATGCGGGTTTCAGGCCGCCAGGGCGGGGTAGTCGGTATAGCCCTTCGCGCCGGGCACGTAGAAGGTCGACGGATCGGGGGCGTTGAGCGGCGCATCCTTGCGCATCCGCGCCACGAGATCGGGGTTGGCCAGAAAGGGCCGTCCGAAGGCGATCAGGTCCCCCAGCTGTTCGGACAGGGCGTGTTCGGCGCTGGCGTGGTCGAAGCCCCCGGACAGGATGAACAGACCCTTGAAGCCAGCCCGCAGCTGGCGCTTGAACGCCGCAGGCACCGGCGGTG
>JAKQLM010000702.1 GCA_029567145.1 Pseudomonadota bacterium | reverse complement strand
GACACGGTGCGGGCAAGGACCGGCGGCGCGCCAAAGTCGCTGGCCGCTGCGGCTGCCTGGGGTGGGGCGGGGGCGCGGACCGGCGCTGTCGGCGGGGCCGAAACCTGCCGCGCGGCAGGTTCCTGCAAGGCGACGGCCTCGGGCTCGTCCAGTTCGAAATCGACGACGGTGCGGTGGACGGCATCGGCAATGGCATCGCGCGGCGCCATCGGCGGGGCCGAGCGGTGGAACATCAGCAGCCATTCGCGCGCCGACTGGACACGCTGCTTCGGCAAGGTCGCAAGCGCCCGGTCGATCGCCTCAAGGAAGCCCGGGGGATAGCCCGGAATGCGCCCGGTCAGCGGCTGGAACGGGTCGGGCCGATCCTCGGCCAGGGCGGCAAGGCGGGCCTGGCCGTTGACCGGAGCCTCACCGCAGATCAGGTGGTAAAGCGTTGCCCCAAGGGCATAAAGATCGCTCCACGGTCCCTGTTCGGACCCGGCGATGTAGAATTCCTGCGGCGAGTAGCCGTCCTTGACGACCCGCAGCGCCGACATGGCGCGGGACTTCTGGCTGGCCTGTTCGCGCGCCGCGCCAAAGTCGATCAGCACGGGTTCGCCGTTCTTGTCTATCAGCACGTTGTCGGGCGAGATGTCGCGGTGCAGCATGTCGTTGTCGTGGATGAACCCGACCGCATGCAGAAGCTTTTCGGTCATCGCTACGATCTGTTGCGGCGACGGCATCGAGCCTGCGCCGTCGATGACCTGCTGCAGGTCCAGCCCGTCGATGAAGTCGATCGCCATGTAGGCGGTGCCGTTGTCTTCAAAGACCTGGTGCACGGCCACGATATTGGGGTGCACGATCTTGGACAGGTTCCGCGCCTCGCGCACGAAAAGCTGGACGACCGACCGCAGTTCGGCGGTGTGGGCGCGCGACCGGGCGGCGACCAGCGCCTTGCTGCGGCGGCAGAACGACGACGGGAAGCATTCCTTGATCACCACGTTGCGATCCAGGCTGTCCTTGGCCAGATAGGTGATCCCGAAGCCGCCGCTGTTGAGGTAGCGGGTGATCGTGTACTGACCCTTCAGAAGCTTGGTCCCGGGCTGAAGCTCGTCCACCAGATCTTCCAGGTCTTCGACCGGGGCCTGGGCCGGAGCTTCGACAGCCTTTTGCTGCGCCATGATCGTATCCCTTCACCCAAGGCATTGGCGCGCCACCTTGGCAGTCCGTCCGATACACTGGCCAAATTTCACCGTGTCCGGGCAAGGTCTGCCGGCAATAGTCCACACAAGCGCACCAATCGACAGTATGATGGTTGAGTGTGGATGACGGCGAAAATGGGGCGCTTAGGTGGAATCTTGAAGGATCACCCCCGCAACCGGGCGGCGAAAGCGCGGTTTTCAGGCAGAATGAGCTTTGTCGGCTATCTGACTGACAGATGCAGGATTTTCGGTTCTGCCGCATTTGTCGGCCCGTCCGTCCGGCGATTCCGCTGCGGGCCGTCGACAATCAGGCGTGGCGGCGTGTCATCCGGTCGGGTCGGCCCGGCAGCGTCAGCCGGGCATCGTTGCGCGCCCGCGTGGCGACCAGCTTGCCCTTGGACACCACGGCCAGCCGGTCCGGCCGCAGGCGCAGCGCCTCGACCGGAGTGGCGGCGTCCAGGACGACCAGGCTGGCGACACAGCCGGGGCGCAGCCCATAGTCCAGCCCCATGATCTGCGCGTTGGTTTCGGTCACCATGGTGAAACAGCGCGCCATTTCCGACGGATGGGTCATCTGCGCGACGTGCAGCCCCATGAAGGCGACGTCCAGCATGTCCGCCGTGCCCAAGCTGTACCAGGGGTCCAGCACGCAGTCCTGCCCCCAGCCGACCGGAATGCCCATCGCCTGCATCTCCTTGACCCGCGTCAGGCCCCGGCGTTTGGGATAGGTGTCATGGCGGCCCTGCAGGGTGATGTTGATCAAGGGGTTCGGGATCGCGGTCATGCCGCTTTCGGCGATCAGGGGCAGAAGCTTCGAGACATAATAATTGTCCATCGAATGCATCGAGGTGAGGTGGCTGCCCGCCGCTCTGCCGCCCAGACCGTGCCGCGTCACCTCGCGCGCCATTGTTTCCACATGGCGCGACATCGGGTCGTCGGTTTCGTCGCAATGCACGTCCCACATCAGGCCCCGGTCCGCCGCGATGCGGGCCAGGTCGCGAAGGCTTTCCGCGCCTTCCTCCATCGTGCGTTCGAAATGCGGGATGCCGCCCACCACATCGACGCCCATCTCCAGCGCCCGCAGCACATTCTCCCGCCCGGTTTTTGTCCGGTAGAGCCCGTCCTGCGGAAAGGCCACCAGCTGCAGGTCAAGATAGGGGGCGACACGGGCCTTCACCTCCAGCATCGCCTCCACGCCCCGCAGGTGGTCGGGGGTGGTGTCGACATGGGTGCGGATCGCCAGAAGGCCCATGCTGACCGCCCAGTCGCAATAGGTGACGGCACGGGCCACCATCTCGTCCACTGTCGCGATGTCGCGAAGCTCGCCCCACAGATTGATCCCCTCCAGCAGCGTGCCCGAGGCATTCACGCGCGGCAGGCCGTAGGACAGGGTCGCGTCCATGTGGAAATGCGGATCGACAAAGGGCGGGGCGACCAGGTCGCCGGTCGCGTCGATCACCTGCGCGGCGGGGGCGTCCAGCCGACCCACAGCCGCGATCCGGTCGCCCGTGATGCCGATATCGGCGACGGTGCCATCCGGCAGCCTGCCACCCTTGACCAGAAGATCGAACACTCAACGTTCCCCCTTGTTGTAGGGCAGCATCAGCGCGGCAGGCACTTCGGCCCGGCGCGACATCAGGATAAGGGCCAGGATCGACAACAGGAAGGGCAGGGCAAGGAACAGCTGATAGGGCAGGAGCGCGCCCAGGTCGGTCTGTTGCAGGCGGATCTGCAAGGCGTCGAACCCGGCGAACAGTAGCGCGCCAAGGACGGCCTTGCCGGGCTTCCACGCGCCAAAGACCACCAGCGCCACGCAGATCCAGCCGCGCCCGTTGACCATCTCGAAGAAAAAGCTGGAGAACGCCGACAATGTCAGGAACGCGCCCCCGACCGCCATCAGCCCCGATCCCACGATCACCGCCCCCATCCGCAGGCCGGTGACGGACAGTCCCTGCGCCTCGACCGCCGCCGGGTTTTCGCCCACCGCGCGGACCGCCAAACCCAGGGGGGGGCGGTACAGCGTGAAGGCGACAAGTCCCGCCACGGCAAAGGCCGCCCAGGTAAGGGCGGTCTGCGATAGCGCTTCGCCCAGCCAGGGCAGGTCGGACAGGACCGGAATATCCAGCGGCTTGAAGGGTTCGATCTTCGGCGGGCTGGTCACCTCGGGCAGCATCAGCCGGTAGGCGAAAGACGCCGATGCCGTGGCGAAAAGGGTCACTCCCAACCCCACCACATGTTGCGACAACCCGAAGGGCACCGTCAGCGTGGACTGCAGCAGCCCGAACAGCATCCCCGCGCCCATCGCCACCGCGACCCCGCCCCACAAGGGCAACCCCTGGTAGACCGCCATCCAGCCGGTGAAGGCGCCGATGACCATGATCCCCTCGATCCCCAGGTTCAGCACGCCCGCGCGTTCGCAGATCAGCTCGCCCATCGTCGCCAGGATCAGGGGTGACGCGATGCGGATGACGGCGGCCCAGAAGCTGGCCGAGATCAGGATATCGACAATCTCGGTCATCCGCGCACCACCCTGAACCGCGTGAGCAGGATCGCCAGCACCATGCACAGAAGCGCGGTCGCCATCAGCATGTCGGCGATGTAGGTCGGCACGCCCGCAGCCCGGCTCATCGCGTCGGACCCGACGAAGATCCCGGCGACGAAAATCGCCGTCACCACCACCCCCAGTGGATGCAAGAGCGCCAGCATGGCGACGATGATCCCGGTATAGCCAAAGCCGGGCGACAGGTCCTGGCTGAGATGTCCCTTCAACCCCGCGACCTCGGACCAGCCGGCAAGTGCTGCCAGCCCGCCCGACAAGAGCGCGGTCTTGAGCAGGATGGCGTTGACCGGCATCCCGGCAAAGCGCGCGGCCTCGGGGTTCTGGCCCACGGCGCGGATTTCAAAGCCCAGCGTCGTGCGGGTCTGGATCACCCAGACCACGATCGCCGCGATGATCGCCAGCGCAAAGCCCCAGTGCAGCCGCAGGCCTTCGACGATGCGGGGCAAGCGGGCCTCGGGGATCAGCGCGGTGGACTTTGGCCAGCCCATGCCCATGGGATCCTTCATCGGGCCTTCCAGAAGGTAGATGACCAAGAGCAGCATGATGAAGTTGAGAAGGAGGGTCGTGACCACCTCGTCCACCCCCAGCCGGGTTTTCAGCAGGACCGGGCCAAGCAGCAGCACCGCACCCGCCAGCATCGCCGCCAGGGCCGACACCGGAAGCACCAGCGGGCTGCCCAAGGCCCCGGTCCCCAGCACCACAGCCATGATCGCCCCGGCGTACAGCTGCGCCTCGGCGCCGATGTTCCACAGCTTCGCGCGAAAGGCGACGGCCACGGCAAGGCCGGTGAAGATCAACGGCGTCGCGCGGTTCAGCGTCTCCAGCACGGCCAGCTTCGACCCCAGCGCGCCGGTGACGATCTGGCCCAGCACGGCAAGGGGATTGGCCCCGGCGATCAGTGCCAGGGTCATGGCGACCGCCAGCGTCGCGCCCAGGGCAAGGGCGGGAAAGCCCAGCCTGCGCGCGGTGGACGGGGCGGCGATAGGTTCAAGCCGCATGGGTGTCCCCGAAATTCTGCCCGGCCATCCACAGCCCCAGATCCGCAGCCGTCATCGTCCCACGCGCGAAACCGGGCGACAGTCGACCTTCAGAGATCACATGAATAACATCCGACAAGCCCATGATTTCATCCAGGTCTTCAGAGATCAAAAGCACCGCCGCATCCCGGTCGCGGGCGGCGATCAGCTGGCTTTGGACATAGGCGATGGCGCCGACGTCCAGGCCACGCACCGGCTGGTTGGCCAGGATGATGTCGGGACTGGACGCCATGGCCCGGCCCAGGATCAGCTTTTGCATGTTACCGCCGGACAGCAGCCGGATGCGCGTTTCGGGTCCCGGACAGCGGACGTCGTAGCCTTTGATGATCTCTTCCGCAAAGGCCCTGGCCGCGCGCCAGTCCATCCAGCCGCGCCGCGAAAATCGCGTGCGATAGCTTTCCAGGACGGCGTTTTCGGTCAGGTCGAAATCGCCGATGCTGCCCTGGTGGTGGCGATCCTCGGGGATGCGACCGACCCCGTTGGCCAGGGCGGCGCGGGGCGACCAGTCGCGGACGGCCGCGCCGTGGAGCTGCACCGCACCCGACGCAGGCAGCGCCAGCCCGGCGATGATCTCGGCCAGCGCGGCCTGTCCGTTGCCGGACACACCCGCCAGCCCGGTGATCTGGCCTGCCCGCAGCTCCAGCGTCACCGACTTCAGCCCCGGCACCGCGCCCCGATCGGGCGTGCTGGCGGCGTCCAGCCGCAGCAGCGGGGCCCCCGCCGCGCGCGCCTTGGCCCGGGGCAGGGACAGCTCGCCCCCCACCATCAGCGCGGCAAGTGCGGCCTTGTCGGTCGCGTGCGTGTCCACCCTGCCGACCACGCGACCATGCCGCAGCACGATGCAGCGGTCGGCGATGGCCATCACCTCATGCAGTTTGTGGCTGATGAAGATCACCGAAAGCCCCATCGCGGTCGCCTTGCGCAGGGTGGCAAACAGCGCGTCGGATTCCTGCGGGGTCAGGACGGCGGTGGGTTCGTCCAGGATCAGGATGCGGGCGTCGCGATACAGCGCCTTGAGGATTTCGACCCGTTGCCGTTCGCCGACCGTCAGTCGCGAGACCTTGGCATCGGGATGCACCGCCAGCCCAAAGTCGCGCGACAGACGCTCGACCTTCGCCCGCGCACCATGGGCCCCGCGCGACCACAGCCCCTCGGTCCCGAGGCGGATGTTGTCCAGCACGGTCAGATTGCCCGCCAGGGTGAAATGCTGGTGTACCATCCCCACCCCCGCCGCCAGCGCGGCCTTGGGATTGCCGGGGGGCAGGGGCTGGCCAAAGACCTGCACGCCCCCGTCATCGGCCACATAATGCCCGAACAGGATGTTCATCAGCGTGGTCTTTCCCGCGCCGTTCTCGCCCAGAAGCGCCACGACTTCGCCGCGCCGCAGATCCAGCGACACGGCGTCGTTCGCCGTCAGCGCGCCAAAGCTCTTGGTGATGCGGTCGAGGCGGAGGACAACCTCCGCCCCCTGGTCCTGGCTCACGACGACGCAGGTTCGCTGTCGTCGATGGCGACGGTAAAGCTGCCGTCCTTGATCGCGGCTTCCTTGGCGGCGACCATCGCCATGACCTCGGCCGGAACCTTGCCGTCAAAGGTGCCCAAGGGGGCCAGCGAACAGCCGCCTGCGGTCATGTAGGAATAGACGCCGTAGTTGTCGGCCGCGAAGGTGCCACCCTGCACAGCGGCGACGGCGGCGTTCAACGTCGGTTCAAAGTGCCAGAGGGCAGAGGTGACGACCGTGTCCGGATAGTCGCCTTGCGTGTCGATCACGTTGCCGATCGCCAGCACGCCGCGTTCCTTGGCGGCATCGCTGACCCCAAAGCGTTCCGCGTACAAAAGGTCCGCGCCGCCGTCGATCATGGCAAAGGCGGTTTCCTTGGCTTTCGGCGGGTCGAACCACGAGCCGATGAAGCTGACCTGGAACTTCGCATCCGGCTTGACCTCGCGCACACCGGCCATGAAAGCGTTCATCAGCCGGTTGACCTCGGGGATCGGGAAGCCGCCGACCATGCCGATGTTGCCCGCCGTCATGCCGCCCGCGACGATGCCCGACAGATACGCCGCGTCCTGAATGTAGTTGTCGAAGACCGCAAGATTCGGGTTCGCGGCGGCGTCCGGCATGAAGCTGGAGCCCATCAAGAACGCCACGTCGGGGTATTCGGCAGCGACCTCGCGAGCCTCGGCCTCGGCGCCGAAGATCTCGCCCACGATCAGCTTGACGCCCGCTTCGCAGTATTCGCGCATGACGCGGGGGTAATCGGTGTTCGCCACGTTTTCGGTGTAGGTATAATCCACCGTGCCCGCCGCCTTCAGCGCCTCGGCGGCGATGTGGATGCGGCTGACCCACTGTTGTTCGACCGGCACCGTGTAGATGCCCGCCATCTTGACCGGCTCTTGCGCCAGGACGGCGCGCGGCAGGTTTGCAGCAATCGTCGCTGCCGCGCCGCCCAGAAGCAGCCCCCGGCGCGAGACCGTGAAGGATTTCCGCATTGTCTGACTCCCTATCCCTTGTTGGTTTTGGTCGCTGGATTTTTACCAAGTAGTAAAACTCTTGCCCGATTCGGCACAAGGTCAGGGTTGGCCTGCCCGAAATTTCGTTGCCGCTGCCGCAAAAGCTGGCATCGACCGGGGGCTGCGCCTGCTTTGTGGGCGTTCGCGGTCAGCGCATGACGAAGGGGTCGGGGATCGGCGCATCGCTGGTCCGCAGCCAGACGGTCTTGACCGTGGTATAGTCCAGCGCCGCCGCCATGCCTCCTTCGCGCCCGTGACCGGACAGGCCATGGCCGCCGAATGGCGCGATCGGTGACACGGCGCGGTAGGTGTTGACCCAGACGATCCCGGCGCGCAGCCCCCGGATCATCCGGTGCGCGCGGGTCAGGCTTTGGGTGAAGACGCCCGAGGCCAGGCCGTAGGCGGTGGCGTTGGCAAGGTGCAACGCCTCGGCCTCGGTGTCGAAGCCCTGGACGGACAGGACGGGGCCGAAGAATTCCTCTTGCAGGGCTGGGGAGTTCTGAGGGCAGTCGAGGATCGTCGGCGGGAAGAAAAAGCCCGGGCCTGCCGGGGCCGTGCCGCCAGTGACAACCCGTGCCCCTGCGGCAACCGACCGGGCGATCAGGCCGGCGATCCGGTCGCGCTGGCGGGCGGTGCACAGGGGGCCAACTTCGGTCTCCATCGCCTGCGGCGCGCCGATGTGGATCGCCTCGGCCTTTTGTTTCAGGCGCTTGAGGAAGGCGCCCTTGACCGTGTTCTGCACCAAAAGCCGGGACCCCGCGACGCAGCTTTGCCCGGTGGCGGCGAAGATGCCTGCGACCTGGGCATTTGCGGCGCTTTCCAGATCGGCGTCGTCAAAGACGATGAAGGGCGACTTGCCGCCCAGTTCCAGCGAGGTGCTGGCCAGGTTCTCGGCAGAGGCGCGGACGATATGGCGCGCGGTTTCCGGCCCGCCGGTAAAGGCGATATGCGCGACAAGGGGGTGGCTGGTCAGGGCCTGCCCGGCTTCGTGTCCGCCGGTCAGGATGTTGACGACCCCCGCAGGAAAGCCCGCCTCGACCACCAGCCGCGCAAAGTCCAGCAAGGGGGCGGGGCCGTCCTCGCTGGCTTTCAGGACGACCGTGCAACCGGCGGCCAAAGCCGGACCCAGCTTGACGGCGGTCAGGAACAGCTGGCTGTTCCAGGGCACGATGCAGGCCACCACACCGACGGGCTCACGGCGCAGCCAGACCTCCATGTCGGGCTTGTCGATCGGCAGATGCGCGCCTTCGATCTTGTCGGCGAGGCCGGCGTAATAGCGATAGTACTCCGCAACATAGGCGATCTGTGCGCTGGTTTCGCGGATGATCTTGCCGGTATCCCGCGTCTCCAGCGCCGCCAGCCGGGGGGCGGCGGCCTGCACCAGATCGGCCAGCCGATAGAGCAGCCTGCCCCGCGCGGTGGCGGTCATCCCGGCCCAGTCCGGCGCATGAAACGCGCGGTGCGCGGCGCGGACGGCGCGGTCCACATCCGCCGCCGACGCCATCGGCATCCGCGCCCAAGGGGTGCCGGTCGCGGGGTCAAGGCTGTCAAAGCCCTGCGCGCCATCCTCGAACACGCCGTCGATCAGCTGCTGGAAACGGTCCATCTTCTTTCCTTCAGGCGAAAGCGGGCATCACGTCGTTGATGAACCGGAGCAGGCTGTCACGCTTGCGGGCAAAGCTCATCCCGCTGTCGATCCAAAGCGAGAATTCGTCATAGCCCAACGCCTGTATCTTGCGCAGCTTTTCGATGACCTCGGACGCCTCGCCGATCAGAAGATTGTCACGCATCACCTGCGGGGTATAGAACGGATGGGCCGCGATCTCGTCGGGTGTCAGGGGGGCGATCAGGCCCTGATGGATCGGGCGCTTGTTCAGGAACCAGGCGCCGAAATAGCAGTAGAACGCGTTCAGCTCATCCGCCGCAAGGGCCGCATCGGCGGCGTCCTTCGCGACATAGCCATGTTGCAGGATCATGATCTTCGGGCGCGGCACATCGGGGTGCGCGGCGCAGGCGGCGTTGAAGCGGTCCATCAGGCTGACCACCTCGTGATGCGGCTGGTGCAGGGGGGTGACCTGCACGTTGCAGCCCTGCGCCACGGCAAAGTCGTGGCTGTTCGGGTCCCGTGCCGCGACCCACATCGGGGGCCCGGGCTGCTGCAGCGGCTTTGGGGCCGAGGTGGTGGCGGGAAACTGCCAGTACTGGCCGTCATGCGCATAGTCCCCAGCCCAAAGACCCTTGAGCGCGGGGATCAGTTCCCGCATCCGCCCGCCCGCGTTCCAGGCGTCCAGGCCGGGCATGATCCGGTCGTACTCAAAGGAATAGGCCCCGCGCGCGATCCCCAGATCCAGCCGCCCATCCATGATGATGTCGGCCATCGCCGCCTCACCGGCCAGCTTGATCGGGTGCCAGAAGGGCGCGATGACCGTGCCGGTGCCAAGGCGGACGTTCTTTGTCCGCCGCGCCAGGTCGACCAGGTTCAGCAAGGGGTTGGGCGCGATGGTGAAGCTCATCCCGTGATGCTCGCCCGTCCAGATCGCGTGCATGCCGCCGTCGTCGGCCATCTGGCACAGCTCCAGCATCTCGGCGTAAAGCTGCGGTTCGCGGTCCTGGTCGCTGATCCGCTCCATGTGGACGAAAAGCGAGAACTTCATGGCCTAGAGTCCTTCTGTCAGCCGCTGCACGCGGCCGGTTTCATGTGTGCCGAAATAGATGCCATAGGCCCCCACGCGGGCCTCGTCCGCCAGACGTAGCAGCATGGCGCGCAGGGCGGGGTCGGTGATATCGGCGACGCCGTCCGCCGACAGTTCGACAAAGGCCCCCTGCGCGGGTTTGCCGGGCCGCGCCGGGCAGCGCAGCGCGATGTGCTGGGTCTTGGTCCCGGCGTCCTCATAAACCGCGTAGATGGACCCCGCACCCGCCGTGACCCCGACTGCCGCAAGAAGCCGCGTCAGCGCCGCCTGCACGCCGTCGGTCCCGACCCGGGCCATCGGCACCGACAGCCCGCCGCGCCCGTCATCGACCAGAAGCACCTGGCCGTCCGCCTCGATCACCGCCGAGATCACCACATCCGGCCCCGCAGGCATCTGTGCCGCCGTGGTCGCCGGGGTGACATAGGCCCCGCGATAATAGCCCAGGCCCGGCGCATCGCCTGCCTCGAACCCGGTGATCCGGCCGATCAGGATCGTGTGGTCACCGGCGGGGACGGCCTGCTCCAGCCTGCAGTCGAACCAGGCCGACACGCCCGCCAGAACCGGGTTCCCGGCCGGACCATGCCGCCAGTAAAGATCGGCAAAACGGTCGTCCACCGGGCGGGCAAAGCGGGCCGACAGGTCCTTTTGCCCCTCGCTCAGGATGTTGATCGCAAAGCCCGCGCCCGTGGTGAAGGCCGACAGATTGGCCGAGCGGTTGGCGATCGACACGAGGAGCAGGGGCGGGTCCAGCGACACCGAGGAAAAGGAATTGGCCGTAAAGCCCAGCGGCCTGCCGTCCTGCACTGTCGTCACCACGGTGAGCCCGGTCATGAAGCAGCCAAAGGCATCGCGAAGCGCGCGGGGATCGACAGTCATGCGGCAGCCTCTTTCCGGGGGGCGGCAAGCCAGTCCAGCAGCGCCGCGTTCACCAGATCCGGCCCGGTCATCGGCACCATGTGGCGATGGCCCGCGATCACCACCGCCCGGCCCTTGGGGGCCAGCGCGGCCAAGGCCTGCGTCATCGCGGCGTTGGAATTGGCGTCGCCCTCTGCGGTCAGTACCAGAAGCGGGCAGGTGATGCTGCCGATCCGGTCGGCATAGACCGCGTCCCCGGTGGCAAAGGCGCGATAGGCCGCCGCATAGCCCGCCTGCGGCACGGAGCGCAGCCAGCCCGCGACCTTGGTGCGCAGGCGGCTGGTTTCATCCCCGAACCAGCGCGACAGGGGGCCGTCGATCCCGCCCCGCCCGACAGAGATTTCCTCGGCCCGGGCAAGGACGGCGGCCCGCGCCTCGGGGCTGCGGCGAAAGACCGGGCACAGAAGGGCGGCGCGGGTCACAAGGTCGGGGCGGTCCACCGCCAGCCCCAGCGCGATCAGCGATCCCATGGAATGCCCGGCAACCGCGACCGGCGTGCCAAGCGCCGCGACCAGCCGCGCGGCCCAGGCGACGTAGTCGGGCAGCGACGGCGTTCCGACGACAAGCGGGTCGCTGTCGCCATGGCCCGGAAGGTCGGCCGCGATCACGCGGTGCGTGGCGGCAAGGGCGGCAATCTGCGGCTCCCACGCCTCGGCCCGCAGGCCGACGCCGTGCAACAGCAGGACGACCGGCCCCGCGCCCAGGTCCAGGATGCGGACCGCCCGCCCGTCAGACAGCCGCAGGGTTTGAGCGGTCATGGCCAAGGTCCTTCAGGTCCTGATAGCGGTCGCCGATCCGGTGATGCGGGCGCCCCCCGGTCGAGGCCCCAAGCGCCACCACGATCTCGTCCGCGCCAGGGGCATCGGGGATCGAGAAATGCACCGTCTGGTAATGCGACCGCCGACCTTCGTCGTGCTTGTCCATCAAGGGGATCATCAGCGGCGTGTTGGCAGCCCCCCGCACGTTGGTGAAGGCAAGGTAGGTCTTGGCCCCCACCGCCTGCCGGTAATGGTTGCCAAAACGCAGCGTGTGGATCAGCGCGTTGGCATGCTCCAACTCGCCGTTCAGCCCGACGACGGCGGCCTTGCCGTAGCCCTCCACCCGGTCCGCGCCACCCGCCGCGTCAAGGATCATCGCTGTCAGAATCGCGCCGAGTTCGGGGGCGACGTCGTGGATTTCGGGTTTCAGGTCCTCCACGAACCCGCGCCCGGCCCAGGGGTTCGTCACCACCGCCGCCGCCGCGATCAGTTTCAGCGGTGTCGGCGCGGCACGCCCGCCTTCGACCAGAACGGTTTCAACCCAGGTGATGGTCTTGCGAATCTTGGTGGGCATGGCTCACTCCTTTCCCGCAGTCTTGGTATACCAACATACGACATGTCAAGTTTTCCTTGCAGGACCGCCTCGCCGCGGCTAGCGTTCCGGCCATGGATGACGCCGAACTTCGCATCAACGTGACCCCCACCTTGCGCGTGCAGGTCGTTGACCGCTTGCGGCAGGCGATCATCGGCGGGCGGTTCCAGGGCGGCGACCGGCTGGTCGAACGCACGCTGTGCGACCAGCTGGGCGTGTCGCGGTCCGTGGTGCGCGAGGCGATCCGCACTCTGGAGGCGGAGGGGCTGGTCGACACCACCCCGCGCGCCGGTCCCATCGTCGCGCGGCTGGACTGGGGGCAGGCGGCGCAGGTCTATGCCATCCGCCGCTTGCTGGAGGCGGACGCCGCCGCCGCCTGCGCCCGGATGGCCAGCCCCGCGGTCAAGGCCGACCTTGCCGCCGCCCTGCAGGGGATCGAGGCGGCACTGGCCGATCCCGCCCGCGCCCGGCTGCATGACGCGACCACCGCGTTTTACCGCATCATCTTTGCCGCCGCCGGGCATGACATCGCCTGGCAGATCGTCCAGCGCCTGAACGGCCGCATCTCGCGGTTGCGGGCGTTGACGCTGGCGACCAGTGACCGCACAACCTCGGGCCCCGCCCACATGGCGCGGATCGCGGCGGCGATTGCGGCGGGCGACGCCGGGGCTGCGGCGGACGCCGTGCGCGCCCATCTGGACGACGCGGCGCGGATTGCACAGACCTTGCTGGGGGACCAATGACCGCCTACTGGATCGCCCATGTCACCATCACCGACCCCGTGGCCTACAAGCAATATCAACTGCTTGCCCCCGCCGCCTTTGCCGCCTATGGCGCGCGGTTCCTGGCGCGCGGGGGGCCTTCGGAAACGCTGGAGGGCCCGCCGCTGGACCGCCATGTGGTGATCGAATTTCCCTCGCTGGAGGCCGCCCGCGCCTGCCATGCCTCGCCGGAATACCGCGCCGCCAAGGCCCACAGGTTCGGGGCCGCGATCACCCATGTCGTGATCATCGAGGCGCTGCCCACCGGCTGACCCGATGACGGAATCTGTCCCGGAGGCGGCAGGAAACTGCTCGGCACGCCGCCCAACTTTGCTACACCGGGGCGGACAGCCGTGACCAAGGTTCGCCCCATGCAAGACCCCGCCCGCTTTCTGCGCCAGCTTTTCGACCGCGCCGTCCTGGTCGCCGATCCGATGCGCTCGCTGGCCGCGGTCTTGCCGGACAGGCCACAGGGCCGGGTGCTGGTGATCGGCGCGGGCAAGGCCAGCGCCCGGATGGCCGAGGCGGTCGAGGCCGCCTGGGGCCCCTGCGACGGGCTGGTGATCACGCGCTACGGCTATGCCCGGCCCTGCCAGGGGATCAAGGTTGTCGAGGCCGCGCATCCGGTTCCCGACCAGGCCGGGGTTGATGCGACCGCGCGGATGCTGGACCTGCTGCAGGGTCTGACAAAGCGCGATTTCGTGCTGGCACTGATCTCGGGCGGGGCCTCGGCGCTGCTGTGCGCCCCGGCCACGGACCTGACGCTGGCCGACAAGCAGGCTGTCAATGCGGCGCTTCTGGCCTCGGGTGCGCCGATCCTGGCGATGAACACGGTCCGCAAGCACCTGTCCCGGGTCAAGGGCGGGCAACTGGCGGCAGCGGCCTATCCGGCACGGATGCTGGCGCTGATGATCTCGGACGTGCCGGGGGATGATCCGGCCTTCATCGGCTCGGGTCCCACGGTGGGCGATGCGACGACCCCCGCCGACGCGCTGGCGGTGCTGGACCGCTGGGCGATCCCGGCCTCGCCGGCCGTGCGGCGGGCGCTGGACGCATCCGGCGTGGTGCCGCCCGGCGATCCCCGCCTGTCGAACGTGACGAACGTGATCTACGCCGCCCCGGCGCAGTCGCTGGCCGCCGCTGCCGATCTGGCGCGCGACGCCTGTGACCTGCGTCTCCTGGGCGACCGGATCGAGGGCGAGGCCCGCGACGTCGCCCGCGAACAGGCGGCGCTTGCGATCAGCCTTGCCGCCGGGATCGCCCCCGGCGACCGGCCGATCCTGCTTCTGTCCGGCGGAGAGTTGACGGTGACCCGCCGCGGCGACGGGATCGGCGGCCCGAATGCCGAGTTCTGTCTGGCGCTGGCCCTTGCGCTGGAGGGTCACCCGCAGGTCCATGCCATTGCCTGCGACACCGACGGCGTAGACGGCGCAGCCGAGGTCGCCGGTGCTCTGATCGGCCCGGACACTCTGAAAACACCAGGGGCGCCACAGGCTTTGGCCCGCAACGATGCCCACAGCTACTTTGCCCGCGCGGGCGCGCAGGTCGTGACCGGCCCGACCCTGACCAACGTCAACGACTTTCGCGCGGTGCTGATCCTGCCGCCCGCTTGACTTGGGAACCCGGGCGGACAACCCTGCCAGCGCGGCCCGGGGGCCGTGTCCTGACCTGTGGAGTCTTCCGATGCTTTCCATTCTGCGCAACGTCGCGCCCGTTGTTCTGGTCTGCCTGGCGTCCCCCGTTGCGGCGGACAGCGTCATTGCAACCTACGGCGCCTATATCGGGACCGAGGACCTGTTCAACTCGAAGGGCGAACGTCTTTCCGACGCCTCGCAAGTGCTGCGGCAGGACCGGGCCAACTATCACCGGTTCGGGATTTCCCAACCCGGCGACGAATGGGACCCGGTGTTTCACGATGCCGATGCCCGGGCGGTGCTGGAGCGGATGTTGCAGCGCGGCTCGCTGTCGCCGGCCGCAAAGGCCGACATCCTGCGGGGCGGGTCGCAAGTCGTCGTGACGATCTGGGGGAATGGCATGAACGCGACCTATGTCGACGTCGTCACCTGGGAAGAGTGCGGCTGCTGAGCCGCGGCGGCCCGATCTGGCCCTGCTGCCCGCGCCAAGGCCAGGACCTTGGCGGTCTGGTCGAAGGCTGACCCCAGGGGGGCCGCCCCGGACAGCGCCGCAATCTCTGTGAAACGGCGTGCCAGCCCTTCGGCCGTCCGCTCGGCCTTGGGCAGCCAGACGCCCGCCGTCTCCAGCACGTGAACCACCGAAAACGCCCCGGCCCCCGCGCCCATCACCACGCGTGACGGCGCATCGGTCGAGGTCAGGAACAGCATCGCAGGCGACACCGTGTCGGGGTCAAGCAGCGCCAGATCCGCATCTGGCACCAGCCCCTCGGTCATTGCCGTCGCCGCTGTGGGCGCAAGGCAGTTCACCCGGATGCCGTGCTTTGCCCTTCAATGCGCAGCACATTCATCAGCCCCAGCATCGCCGCCTTCGCCGCCCCATAGTTCGCCTGCCCGAAATTCCCGAACAGCCCCGAGGTCGATGTGGTCAACAGGATGCGGCCATACCCTTGCGCCCGCATGATCTCCCACACCGCATGGCAGCAATTGGCGCTGCCGCCCAGATGGACGGCGACCACCCGGTCGAAATCGGCCATGTCCATCCGCGCGAAGCTTTTGTCCCGCAGCAGGCCCGCATTGCAGACCAGAGCGTCCACGCGCGCCCATTGCTGCATCACCCGCGCGACCATCGCCGCCACGGCGACGCGGTCGGCCTCGCGGCTGGCTCGGCGACTGCCTGACCGCCTGCCGCGTTGATCTCTGCCGCCACAGCCGCCGCCAGGTCTGGCCGCAGGTCGTTGACCACGACCCGCGCCCCGTCACGCGCCAAGGCCAGCGCATGTGACCGCCCCAGACCCGCCCCCGCCCCGGTCACCACCGCGACCTGTCCCGTGAACCCCATCGTCCGTCCCCGCATTTCCCTGGGGCAAGGCATAGCAACGCCGGTCCGCCTCGGTTGTGGATGAACCCACCATCTTTTGCCAATTCTTGTGTCGGTAGCGCCTGTAATCAGGGAGGGCCCGATGCCCAACCTCAGCCTGCCGATCTGGACCGACATCCTGGAAAAGGTCGCGCATGGCGCCGCCGATGACGAGTTGTCCCTGGCGTTGCGCGACCTTGCCGCCGCCATGGACCTGCCCGCCGACCAGGCCGACCGCCTGACCCGTCAGATCGCGGGGCTTGCGCACAGCCTGCGGGATGCGGGCCTGTCGGAACGCGGCCTGAACCTGCTGATCGAGACGCCGCATGACCTGTCCAGCACCCTGTCGCTTCAGGACCTTTTGCGCACCATCGTCGCCCGCGCCCGCAGCCTTGTCGCGGGCAACATCGCCTGGCTCACGATCCTTGACGAACGCGACCGCATCTTTCGCAACGTGGCGACCGAAGGCCAGCTTTCCCCCGTCACAGCCGGGATGAGCAGCCAGTACGAATACGGCGCCGTCGGGCTGATCATGCGGACGAAAAGCTTTCTCGACACGCAGGACTATCTGGCCGACCAGCGCTTTCGCCACATGCCGGATCTGGACGCCGCGTTCCGCACCGAAAAGATCATGTCGCTGGCAGGCTTTCCGATCCTGAACGAAGGCAAGGTGCAGGGCCTTTTGTTCATCGCCGATCGCTACGCGCGCAAGCTGTCGGGGCGCGAGATTTCTGTCCTCGGCTCGTTCGCGCAACATGCCGGGGTCGCCATGCGCAACGCGCAGGCCTTCACCCGCCTGTCCGAGGCCCTGACCGAGGCGGAACGCTCGCGCACCGCGCTGATCGACCACATCCAGCGGGTCGAAGCCTCGGCGGCGACACATGACGAGATGACCTCGCTTCTGGCCAGCGGAGCCGATCTGCCCGCCTTCATGCAGCGCATGGCCAACCAGATCGACGGGGCGATCCTTTTGCTCGATGGCAACCAGGCCGTGCGGGAAGAGGTCGCCGCCCTGGCCTATCAGGGCCATCTGGCGGGCGATCTGCGCGCCGGGCGGATCGACCCAGCGCTTCTTCTTTCGGCCATCACCCGGTCCCGGCAAAGTGGCCGCTCGGTCGCGGTGGTGGACGACGGCAAGGACCGTTGCCTGGCCATCGCGCTGCATTCGGGCAGCGACACGCGGGGCGAAAGCCTGATCATCTGCCATCGCGGCACGCTGGATGCCATCGACATCCGCAATCTGGAACGCAGCACCGTTGCCCTGTCGATTGCCAAGCTCTGGACCGAACGGCGCGAGACGGAAAAGCTGATCGCTTCGTCCACGCTCTTGCGCCATCTGGTGCTGGTCACCCCGCCCGATCCCTCCACCCTGTCGGCCATCCGCGACCGGCTGTCGCTGCACGCCGATCAGCCGTTGCAACTGGCGCTGATCGCCATCGCGGGGCTGGACCGTGCGGCGCAGACCGATCTGGTCCGCACCGCAGCCACCCGGCTGAACCTGCTCGTCGATCTGCTGGACGACACCTACCTTGCCGTCGGTCCCGAAGAACCGCTGGCCCGTCTGGTGGAACGCCTGTCCGGCCAGCCGGGCGTCGGTGGCCTTCTGTCCGATCCCTTCACTGATCTCACTCAGACTGCCGGGCGCTACAGCCGGCTGGATCAGGCCCTGCGCGTCCTGCAACGCATGGGGCGGCTGGAGCGGTTTCTGGCACAGCGCGACGTGTCCCTCTTTGCGCGGCTTTTCGAAGGCGGCGATCCCGCCCGGATCGCTGCCTACGTCCGCCAGACCCTTGCCCCGATCGAGGCGCGCGATCCCCAGCAGAAGACCCAACTGAAGCGCAGCCTTCTGACCTTTTTCGATACCCAGCACAACATCGCCCGCACCGCCGATCAGCTGGGCATCCACATCAACACCGTCCGGCAGCGGCTGAACACGCTGCGCGACATCACGGGGGGCTGGGATGACCCCGTGGCCGCGCTGGAATTGCACGTCGCGCTCAGGCTGGACGCGATCACCGCCTAGTGGATCGCCGCGTGCAGGATCTTTTCCGCCGTCGCCTCGGCCCGGGTGAATTCGGCCGCGATCGTGCCGCTTTTGGCAACCAGAATACGGTCGGAAAGGTCAAGGATTTCCGGCAGATAGGATGAGATCAGCACCACCCCCGCCCCGCTTTCGGCGAAGGACCGGATGATCTGGCGGATTTCGGCAGTCGCGCCCACATCCACCCCGCGTTTGGGTTCGTCAAAGATCACGACCTTGGGCGTCTGCGCCAGGGCCTTGGCGATGACCACCTTCTGCTGGTTGCCGCCGGACAGGTGGATGACCGACTGATCCTCGCCAATCCGGCGGATCGACAGCCGGTCCGACCAGGCCTTTGCCTCTGCCCGCATCCGGGTCAGGGGGGCCAGCACCGCTCGGCGTCCGAACTTGGCCATCCAGCCCAGGCCGATGGTGTCCGCGACCGACATCGTGTCGAACATCCCGTCCAGTTTCCGATCCTCGGACACATAGGCGATCCCGTCGCGGACGGCCTGGGCGGGCAGGGTGTAGCGCACCTCGCGCCCCTCCAGCCAGATGCGCCCGCCGCCGAAATTGCGCTTGGTGTGGCCCATGATCACCCGCGCGACTTCGCTGCGGCCCGACCCGATCAGCCCGGCAAGGCCCGTGATCTCGCCCGGGAAGACCGAGAACGACATGTTGTTGACCATGCTGCCCATGCGGATGTTTTCCACCCGCAGGATCGGCACGGCAGACCGCCGCAGATTGGGTTTTGCCGCCCCAGTCGCCACATCCTCGCCGACCATGTGGCGGATCAGGCTGCCCCGGTCATAGCCCGCCGCAGGCCCGGTCGTGACCAGCCGCCCGTTGCGCAGAACCGAGATGCGGTCGGCATGGGTCAACGCCTCTTCCAGCGCGTGGCTGATGAAGATCATCGCCACACCCCGTTTCTGCAAAGCCTTCATCAGATCAAAAAGATGCGCGGTTTCCTCGGGCGTCAGCGAGGCGGTGGGTTCATCCAGAATGATCACCCGCGCGTCGTTCAGGACGGCCCGGGCAATCTCCACCATCTGCCGTTTGGCCGCCGACAAGGACCCCGCCAGCTGCGACGGATCGACGTTGAAGTTCAGCCGTTGCAGCACCTGCCGCGCCGCGTTGCGCACCTTGCGGACCGAGTTGAAAACCCCCTCACGCCCCAGGACCATGTTCTGCGCCACGGTCAGCTGCGGCACCAGGCTGGTTTCCTGATAGACCATCGCGATCCCGGCCTTGGTCGCGTCCTTGGGCGCGGTCAGGGTGACCGGCTGGCCATCAATCTCCAGCCGCCCCTCGCTGGGCAGGATCACCCCGGCGATCAGCTTGCACAGCGTTGATTTCCCGGCACCATTTTCGCCAGCCAAGGCCTGAATCTCGCCGGGATACAGGTCGAAATCCGCCGCCTCCAGCGCGGCGATGCCGCCATAGCGTTTCGTGACCCCGGTCAGGCGGATGATCGGTTGCGCGGTCATGCGGCCCCCAGGTTCAACACTTCACCACTGGCCCGGCTTAGTGCGATCAGATCGCCGTTCCAGTCACAGACATCGCAGATCGCATGCCGCTGCCCATTGGCGCGAGAATGGGCAGAGCCCGTGGGCATCAGGGCATCGTCCAGCAGGATCACCAGCCCATAGGAGAACGACGGCGCCCAGGGCTTGATCGTCCCGTGCAGCCGCGTCGCGCCCAGGGTGATGTCCATCTCGGTGGTGGCAAGCCCTTCAGCGGAAAGGGAAACTCCGGTCGGGCAGTGCAGCCCAGCCACGAGCTGCCGTTGACCACTGGCCCGGACCGCAACCACCTGACCCCGCGCGACAGGGTCCCACGGGGCCAGCGCAAGGATCGGCTGGTCGGGGGGCATAGCCGGTGTCGACAACAGCGATCTCGTCTTCCTCAAGAAACACCAGATCACTGATCCCGGTGACGCCCTGCAGCGGCCATTCCACGGCCCTGTCGCCCGTCAGCATGAACAGCCGGTCGCCAACCGCAACCGCGACGCGCCCGCCCGGACTTGCGGCAAGCGCCGTCACCGGCGCATCGAGCCGCTGCACCAGACGCGGCGCTGCATCCCAGGTAGCATAGCGCAGCACATCGCTGCCGGATGACACGAGCAATGCCCCCTCCACCGCGCACATCGCGCGCGGGTCGGTGACGGCCATCGCCGGGGCCGCATCCAGCCGGTCGTTCGGCCCCAGCGCGCCTTCCAGCGTCAGGGACGCCGGGGCGGGGGGTTTGCGGCGAAAGAACATCACTTGTGCCCCCAATAGCTGGCCGGTCCCGACCATCCGGCCTCTGCTTTGGCCAGCGTCAGCCGCCCGATCCGGTCGTTGGTCACCCCACCCAGATACAGCGCGCCCCGGTGTTCCCGCAGCGAGGTGATCATGTACAACGGCCCGTCCGGCGCATCCCACAGCGCCTGCCGGATCACGCCCTGACCATCCGCCGTCAGCACCCCGCCGATGTTCAGGTTGCCAAACAGCCAGTTCGTCGGCGGCACCTGCCGCGCCATCCGCCGCCGCACGCCGGGCAGGGTCGTCGTCGCGTCGAAGACCGGGTTGCGCATTCCCGCCAGCGCGATCCAGTAGCCACCATCCGACGCGCGGTTGATGGTGTCGGGATACCCCGGCAGCCCTGACATGAAGACACGCTGCCCGGCAGACATATCGGCCAGATCGAAGATCAGGATCGAACAGGTCCAGCTGCTGGCGACCAGCAGATGCTTGCCGTCATGGGTCACGCAAACCCCGTTCGGAAAGATCAGCTGGTCGCAAACCGTGCGGGTCTTGCCCGTCTTCGGATCGTGCGCCAGAAGGCGGCCGTTCGGACGCCCCTCCAACAGGTCCATCCCCCAGTTTTCAATGTCATGGCGGCGGGTGGCGTCGCTGAAACAGATCACCCCGTCGGGGGCGATATCCAGATCGTCGGCCATCCGGATCGTCGTGTCATCCT
>JAKQLM010000701.1 GCA_029567145.1 Pseudomonadota bacterium | reverse complement strand
GCAGCCGCCGACCCGGCCTGGCGGACAGGCCTGTCCAACGCCACGCTCAGCGTGTCGGTCGATGTCGCCGTGCCGGAATTCGACTTTGGCAACAAGGTATTCCGGTTCTGCATTCCCTCGTCGGTCAACTTCGACCCTGACTCCGGACTGGCGCACCCCGCGCTGCGGATCGACGACATTCAGCTGGCAATCGATTTCCACGGACATGACAGTGGCCTTTGGGCCTTTGTCCCCTGGAACGGTGGCTGCAAGATCGACCAGCCGTTCCGCGACAAGTATGCCGCCAGTCCGGGTGCGCCTGGGATAGACATTAATGTCAGCAATTCCGTTCCCGTGCATTTCCCAGACGAAGCCGACGCCGAACGCATCTATCGGGCCATGACGGCAAGTCCGGACGGGTTGATCGAGACGCGGGTGAGATGCAGCGCCCTGCAGAACCCGTACGAAGGACAGGTTTTCCCCCGGTGCTGGGTGACGGCGATCGACGTCGGTCGCAACCCGGACGGGTCGGCCTGGTTCAGCTATGCCTACACCGGCACAAAGGACTGGACGCTGACCGTCGC
This sequence comes from Pseudomonadota bacterium, assembly GCA_029567145.1. Classification (GTDB taxonomy): domain Bacteria; phylum Pseudomonadota; class Alphaproteobacteria; order Rhodobacterales; family Rhodobacteraceae; genus Tabrizicola. The sequence goes on along the minus strand of JAKQLM010000701.1, from coordinate 569 downwards.
GCCAGAGTTCCTTTTTCCAGGGGCAACGCCTGTTGCGACCACTCCTCCGGCTGCAGACGCTTCGCTGGCCCCGGTGCCGACAGCTGAACCCTTGGCGCCGACCACCGCCCCCGATACCGCCGGGAAAACTGCCGAAGCGCTGATGGCCGACGTCCTGGCCCTGAACGCTGGGCTGGCGGCAGCGACGCCAAAGGACCGCCGCGCGGTGCTGGAGAAGATGCGGGCACTCCTGGACCGGATCGTGTCCGATCACCCGGACAGCGACCTGGCCCTGATGATCGTGCTGGAAGTGTCGGTCGAGGGGGTCGATGTCGCCGCGCTGAACCGCGACCTGACTGCGGCCCCTGACCCGACCTCGGCTGCGGCCCCCGTCGCCCCGGAAACGGTTGCGCCGGTGGTCGAACCAACCAGCCCCACACCCGCTCCGGTGGCCCCCGCTCCGACGGCACAGGCAGGACCGGCGGATGCCGCCACCGAAACCGCGCTGGCCTTGGATGACCTGGGCTGGCGCGATGTCCAGGCCCGGCTTCTGGTGCTGGGCCATGACCCGAACGGCATCGACGGCCAGC
>JAKQLM010000689.1 GCA_029567145.1 Pseudomonadota bacterium | reverse complement strand
GATCAGCCAAGGACCTTGGCAATCGCGGTCGAGACATCGTCCATTTCGGCCATGCCGTCGATCTGCACCAGGCTTTGCTTGGCCCAGTAATAGCCGATCAGCGGTGCCGTATTCTTGTAGTATTCGCGCAGGCGCACCTCGAACACTTCGGGCGTGTCGTCGCGGCGGACCGGCTGGCCTGCGGCGCGCGCGTCCTCGGCCCGTTTGACGATGCGGCCGACCAGCGCCTCGTCATCGACGACAAGCTCGATCACCGCGTCCAGCGTAAGCCCCTTGCGGGCAAGAAGCTCACCCAGGGCATCGGCCTGCTTCAGCGTGCGGGGAAATCCGTCGAAGATAAAGCCGCCATGGCCCGATGTCGCCAGCTTTTCGTCGATCAGGCCGATGACGATCTCATCCGTCACCAACCCGCCCGCATCCAGCACCGCCGCGACCTTGCGGCCCATGTCGGTTCCGCTGGTGCGGGCCGCGCGCAGCATGTCGCCCGTCGAAAGCTGCACCATGTCGCGCGAGTCGACCAGTCGGGTGGCCTGCGTGCCCTTGCCCGCGCCGGGCGGCCCCAGAAGGATGATGTTCTTCATGCGTCAGCGCCGTGCAGGGGCCTTGGGTGCGCCGGTCTTCTTCTTCCCGCGCAACTGCGACTTTTCGATCAGCGCTTCGTACTGGTGCGCCAGTAGATGCGACTGGACCTGCTGGATCGTGTCCATGGTGACCGACACGACAATCAGGACCGAGGTTCCGCCGAAGTAGAACGGGATGCCGACACGGCTGATCAGGATTTCCGGCAGAAGGCAGACCGCCGCCAGATAGGCCGAGCCAAGCACCAGGATGCGGTTGACCACATATTCCAGGTAATCCTCGGTCTTCTTGCCGGGGCGGATGCCGGGGATCGAGGCGTTCTGGTTCTTCAGGTTCTCGGCCACATCGTCGATCTTGAACGACACGTTGAAGGTGTAGAAATAGGCAAAGAACACGATCATCGCGGTCAGGAACACCAGGTGCAGCGGCTGGCCGTAACCAAGGTTCGCCGCCAGCCAGGACAGGACCGGGTTGGTCGAGTTGCCCGAAAACGTGGAAACCGTGGTCGGCAGCAGCAGGATGGACGAGGCGAAGATCGCCGGGATCACGCCCGCCGGGTTGACCTTGATCGGCAGGTGCGACGAGCCGCCCTCATACACCTTCATGCCGACGGTGCGGCGGGGATAAAGGATGGAAATCTTGCGCAGCGCGCGTTCCATGAAGACGACGAAGGCAATGACGCCGACGACCATGACGATCACGCCCAGGATGACCGGGGTCGACAGCGCGCCGGAGCGGCCCTGAGCGAAGAACTGGGCGATGGCGGCGGGAATCTCGGCGACGATGCCGACGAAGATGATCAGCGAAATGCCGTTGCCGATGCCACGGGCGGTGATCTGTTCGCCCAGCCACATCAGGAACATCGTGCCGCCGACCAGCGTGATGACGCAGGAGGCGACGAAGTAGAAGCCCGGGTTGTGGGCCAGCCCGCCGCCCTGGATCGACATGGCGATGCCGTAGCCCTGC
>JAKQLM010000665.1 GCA_029567145.1 Pseudomonadota bacterium | reverse complement strand
CCGCGCTCCGCAACCACAAGTGGACGAACATCAAGGAACAGGTCGACATGATCGAGATGCCCTCGGGCAACCGCATCATCCTGCTGTCCGAAGGCCGCCTTCTGAACCTGGGCAACGCCACCGGTCACCCGTCCTTCGTGATGTCGGCCAGCTTTACCAACCAGGTCCTCGCCCAGATCGAGCTGTGGACCAAGGGCGAAGACTATGCCCCCGGCGTCTACATCCTGCCGAAAGCGCTGGACGAAAAGGTCGCCCGCCTGCACCTGAAGAAGATCGGCGTGAAGCTGACCGAACTGCGCAAGGACCAGGCCGACTACATCGGCGTGAAACCCGAAGGCCCGTTCAAGTCCGACCACTACCGCTACTGATCCAAGGCCTCCCCGCGGGCATCCCGCCTGCGGGGAACCTTCGCCCATCTTTCCCGTTGCCGTTTGTCCCGGTTCTCGTAATCTGCCACAGTCCTGCCACAATGGCAGACGGTGTAACGTGAACGAGGGAATATCATGGGCAAGCGCGACGACCTGATCGCCAAGTATGCAGAAGACCTGAAGACCAAGTGCAAGGTCACCCCGGACATGGCCCTTCTGACCAAGGTCACCATCGGCTGCGGCCCGGCCATCTATGACAACGACGCCCAGACCGTCGCCGCCTCGGACAAGGACGAGCTGGAGCGGATCAAGGCGAACTTCCTGATCAAGAAGCTGGGGCTGAAGGACAGCCCCGCCCTGATGGAAGGCATCAACGCCGCCGTCGAGACCTATGGCAAGTCCGAACGCAACAAGTTCCGCGCCGTGTTCTACTATCTGCTGGTCAAGCATTTCGGCAAGGAAAAGGTCTACGCCTGACCGCAGGCGACCCGGGGGTCATTGCCTTTGCCGCCGGGGCGGGTCATCCTGACCTGCCCCCAAGCCAGAAGTCCCGCATGACCGCCGATCCCCATCCCGCCCAAGGCTCTGCCGACAGCACTGTCGTGCAGGTCATCCTGGCCGTCGCGCTGGGCCATTTCCTGAACGACCTGATGCAGTCGCTGATCCCGGCGGCCTATCCGCTGCTGAAGGACAATCTTGCGCTGTCCTTTTCGCAGATCGGCCTTGTGACGCTGGTCTTTCAGGGCACCGCCTCGATCCTGCAACCGCTGGTCGGCCTTTATACCGATCGCCGTCCCCTGCCCTATGCCATGGCGGCCGGCATGGCCTCGACCGGCTGCGGTCTTGTGCTTCTGGCCCATGCGCAAAGCTTTGGCATCGTGCTTCTGGCCGTCGCGCTGATCGGTCTTGGCTCCTCGATCTTCCACCCCGAGGCGTCGCGGATCGCCCGACTTGCCGCCGGGATGCGCCCCGGCTTTGCGCAGTCGCTGTTCCAGGTCGGCGGCAATGCCGGATCGGCCATCGGCCCCCTGGCCGCCGCCTTCGTGGTGATGCAGCGGGGGCAACTTTCCATCGAATGGTTCGCCGGCGTGGCGCTGGTCGGCATGGCGCTGCTGTGGGGCGTGGGGCGCTGGTATGTCGCAGTCGGCGCCGCCCGTGCGCTGGCCCGCAAAAGCCGCGCCCGCACGGTCCAGGCCCTGCCCACCGCCACCGTGCGGATCGGGATGGTCCTGCTGATCGTGCTGATGGTGTCCAAGTTCGTCTATTCGGTCTCGCTCTCCAGCTACTACACCTTCTACCTGATCGAGCGGTACGGCCTGTCGGTCAACCAGTCGCAACTGTGCCTGTTCATCTTCCTGGCCTCGGTCGCCCTGGGCACGATCATCGGAGGTCCCATCGGCGACCGGATCGGCCGCCGCCGGGTGATCCTGTGGTCGATCCTGGGCATCCTGCCGCTGACCCTGGTCGTGCCGTGGCTGCCGCTGGTGCCCTCGGTCATCGCCGTGTCGCTGGCTGGGATGATCCTGGCGTCGGCCTTCCCGGCGATGGTCGTCTATGCGCAGGATTTGTTGCCGCAAAGCACCGGGATGGTCGCGGGACTGCTGTTCGGCCTGGCCTTCGGGATCGCCGCCCTGGGGGCCGCAGGTCTGGGCGTGCTGGCCGACCACTGGGGGATCGTCAGCGTCTACCGGATCTGTTCCGTCCTGCCGGTCCTGGGCCTGGCCGCCTTTCTGCTGCCCGACCTGCGGGACTGATCGGATTTGCCCTAAATGCTGCGGGCTTCGTGTTTGTGAAAGCTTGGCGATTCGGCTATCTCTTGTCTTGTCAGGGCAGTACGCCCGGGACCCTTATACAGAACACGTGGTGCTTGGGGTGCACGTGGGGTGGATGAAGGGTTCCGTAGGGGTACGGGGCCCTTCATTCTTTTTGGCGTCGGACTTGCGCAACCGTCCAGTGGATCGGGCCTTCAGCCAGAGGTGACACAGGCCCCGCCCTGCCCCGCCGCACAGTTCCGGTCACACCGTCGGTGTCCAGGCCCCCGCCAGATGCGTCGCCTCATGGTCCCCAGGCCAGGGCGGCATCGAAATGCAGATGAAGGTCAGCGGCTCTGCCCCCACGTTGCGATACTGAAACGCCGTGCCCACCGGAATGTCGATGGACACGCCGGGCAAAAGCGGGGTGATCCGCGACTCTGCCGCGTCCTTGCGCCAGATCTCGCCCTGCCCGCCCAGCACGAACCAGAACTCGCTGACCGTCGCATGCACGGTCGCCCGGTTGATCTGGCCAGGCGGGACCGTGCTGTGGATCATGTTGCCGGTCGTGCCGCCCATGATGAAACGGATATCGGCCCCCGCAGGCGACCGGGCGTCGGGCAGGGACGGCAGGGTGGTTTCTTTCATGGCAACGGCTCCTTGTGACAAGGGCGCAGCGTTTCGGGCGATCCGCCGTCGGTCAAGTCAGGCGTCCCGCGTCCGTCCTGCCGCCCGCGTAGGGTGGGCAATATTGCCCACCTTACCCGGTCTCAGATTGCGTTCAGCACAGCGCCCATGATCGTGCAGCCAACGACAGAGTTCACCCCGTCGATCAGCGTCAGCGCCGGTCTGCGCATCGCGAAGGCATAGTTCATCGCGACCCAGGGCGTGATCAGAAAGGCCCCGATCCCAAGCCCGGCAATGGCACCCCCACCCGGGGTCACCACACCCGCAGCCCCCAGAAGATGCCGCATCATCCCGGCGACCAGCACCATCGCGACGATCCCGATGACAAAGGGCATCGGCCCGCCCGCCCGCTGCTGCGCTTCTGTCACGCCCGAGGCCGCCAGCCAGGGTTTCGACAGCGCAATGTACCAGACCGCGCCAAAGCCAAAGGCGGCGACAGCCGCCGCGAGTACGTTCAGAAACTCCATCCTGCGTCCCTTTCCAGCTGCCGTCCTGATCGGACTGTAACGGCAAGAGTGCCGAAAGCGGCCCCGTGCGGCCAGAGAAATCTCGCGCAGCGGCTTTGGGAAACCCTTTCCAAAGTCCTAACGCCCACGACCAACCTATTGACAGAGATCAGTTTTCCGAAACTGTCCACCGTGGACAATCAGGGCTCCACGCCCCCCATCCGGCAGACGATCTGCCATTCTTCCGGGCTGACCGGCTGCACCGAAAGCCGGGTGTTGTTGACCAGCACCATACGCTCCAGCCCCGGCTGGATCTTGCAGTCTTCCAGCGTCACCGCCCGCTGGAACGGCCGCACGGCCCGGATCCAGACGCAGTCCCAGCGCGGATCGTCGGTCGTGCTGTCCGGGCTTGATTCCCGGCAGACCTCGACGATCCCCACCACTTCCTTGCCGATGTTGGAGTGATAGAAGAACCCGAGGTCCCCCACCTTCATCGCCCGCATGTTGTTGCGCGCCTGATAGTTGCGGACCCCGTGCCATTCCTCCCCCACGGCCCCTTTGGCGACCTGGTGATCCCAGCCCCAGACATCGGGTTCGGACTTGAACAGCCAGTAGGTCATATCACCTTCTTCCATTCCTGGATCATCACCGACTGGAACAGCCCGGCCACCGCATAGGGGTCCGCCGCCGCCCAGGCCTCGGCCTCGGCTTTCGAGCCCAGGCCCAGGATCAGAAGGCTGCCGCACATCTGCCCCGCCGCGTCGATGAAGGGGCCGGCCTGTTCGACCACGCCGGTCGTCTTCAGATACTCCAGATGCGCGGCGCGGTTGTCGACGCGGGTCTGCAGGGCGTTCGGCTTGTCAAGGCAGATCAGGGCGTAGCGCATGGTCATTCCTGTTGCGGTCATTCGGGTTTCAGGGGGCGGGACATCAAAAGGCCGATGGCATCATTCAGCGCGATACGACGGCTGGCAAGGGCATCGACCATCGCGGTGACCGGCATGTCGATCCCCCGCTCTGCCGCCAGTCGCACCACCGCGCGGGCGGTCGCCACGCCTTCGACGGTGACACGCGGATCAAAGGCTTCGGCCTTGCCCAAGGCGCAGCCGAAGCGAAAGTTCCGCGACTGGTCCGAGGTGCAGGTCAGCACCAGATCGCCGAACCCCGACAGGCCCGCCAAGGTCTCGGCCCGCGCGCCAAGCGCCTCGGCCAGGCGGACCATCTCGGCATAGCCGCGCGTCATCAGGGCGGCCCGGGCGCTGTCGCCCAGACCCGCGCCGATCACCACACCTGCGGCGATGGCGATCACGTTCTTCAACGCCCCGCCCAGCTCGGCCCCGCGCACGTCGTCGGTCCGATAAAGCCGCAAGGTCGGAGTGGACAGCAGTTCTTGCAGCGCCGTCCCCTCACGCGCTGTGGCCAGCGTCAACGCCGTCGGCAGACCCCGGGCGATGTCGGCGGCAAAGCTGGGTCCGGTCAGGATCGCCGCAACCGCGCCGGGGCGACGCACCTCGATCAGCGTGACCGGCCCGCGCAGGGTGGCAAGGTCCACCCCCTTGCAGCAGGCGACCAGCGGCTGGCGGGTGTCGATGACCGGCCAAAGGTCCAGCACCCCACCCAGCGCCTGCATCGGCACCGCCAGAAGCAGCGCCTGTCCGCCGCAGATTTCGGCGATTTCGGCGTGAACAGAGACGTTTTCCGGCAGGACGACCCCCGGCAACGCCGCGGGGTTCCGGCGCTGGTCGCGCAGGTCGGCGATCAGGCGGGCGTCGCGCGCCCACAGCCGCACCGACCGTCCCGCCTGCGCAAGGGCCACGGCAAGGGCGGTTCCGAAGGCGCCTGCTCCGACAATGCCGATCATGCCTTGGCCCCCTTCTTGCCCGACCCCAAAAGCGCGGGGGCCGTGTCGTCCAAAGGCCAGCGCGGGCGGGCGGCAAAGCCGGGGTCCGTGGTCAGCCCCGCCTGCATCCGCTCGATCCCGGCCCAGGCGATCATCGCGGCATTGTCGGTGCAAAGCCGCAGGGGCGGGGCCAGGAAGGACACGCCTGCCCGGTCCGAAACCGTCTCTAACATGGCCCGAATGGCGCTGTTTGCCGCCACGCCACCCGCGACGCAAAGGGCGGTCACGTCTCCGGCCAAGCCAAGCGCACGGGCGGTCTTGATCGCCAGAACCTCGGCCACAGCCGCCTGAAACCCGGCACAAAGGTCGCGCCGATCCTGCAGCGTTATGCCGCCCTTTTCCGCGATCAGCGCATCCCGCGCCCGCAAAAGCGCGGTCTTCAGGCCAGAGAACGACATGTCACACCCCTCACGATCCAGCAGGGGGCGCGGGAACTGGAACCGCTTCGGATCGCCCAGCGCCGCCTCGGCCTCGACAGCCGGGCCACCGGGCTGCGGCAGGCCCAGAAGCTTGGCCGTCTTGTCGAACGCCTCGCCCGGGGCATCGTCGATCGTGCCGCCCAGACGGCGGAAGCGGTCCACGCCTTCGACCAGCAGGAACTGGCAATGCCCGCCGGACACCAGCAGCATCAGATAGGGAAACGCGGTGCCATCCGTCAGCCGGGGCGTCAGCGCGTGGCCTGCCAGATGGTTCACCGCAATCAACGGCAGGCCCGTGGCGGCCGCCAGCCCGCGCGCCAGCATCACGCCCGACAGGACGCCGCCGATCAGTCCCGGCCCCGCCGTCACCGCGATGCCATCCAGGTCGGCCAAAGTGACCCCGGCCTTGGCCAGAGCGTCCTCGACCACGCCATCCAGCCGCTCGGCATGGGCGCGGGCCGCGATTTCGGGGACCACCCCCCCAAAGGCGGCGTGCAAAGGCGTCTGGCCCAGCACTTCGGACGACAGGATCTGCGCCGTGCCGTCCAGGCGAACGACAGCGGCTGCGGTGTCATCGCAACTGCTTTCGATGCCAAGAAGGGTCAGGGTCCGGTCCATGGCCGCCGTTGCGTGAAGGATGCATGGCAGGTAACACCTTGGTCATGGGCAGACAATCCACCAGCGATGCGGCCACAGGCCCGGCGGTGCCGGTTCTGGTCACGCGACCGGAACCCGAGGCGTCCCTGACCAGCAAAGCCCTGATCGCGCGCTTTGGCGGGCGGGTGCGGCCCGTCGTCGCGCCCCTGATGGCGGTGGAGGTCCTCTGGCCCACTTTGCCCGCTGGTCCGTTCAGCGCGATGATCTTCACCTCGGCAGCCGGAGTGGCTAGCGCAGGGCGGTTGCGCGCGGATTTGCCGGGCACAGCCTGGTGCGTGGGGGCAAAGACGGCCGACCGCGCCAGGGCGGCGGGGTTTACGGCGCTGGCGGCAGACGGCGATGCCGATGCGCTGGTGGACGCGCTTCTGACCGCGCGACCCAGGGGCCGCCTTTTGCACCTGCGGGGCGAAGACGCGCGCGGATCGGTCGCCGAGAGGCTGAATTCCGCAGGATTAAAGACTGTTTCACTGGTCGCCTATCGCCAGGCTCCGCAGCCCCTGACGCCCGAAGCGATGGAACTTCTGCGTCAGCCTGGCGTTGTCGTCGTGCCGCTGTATTCGCCGCGCAGCGCGCTGCTGTTCGGCGATGCCGTGCCGTCAGACCAGCGCGCCGATCTGCGGCTGGTCTGCATGAGCGCAGCCGTCGCCCAGGCTTCGGGCGGAATTGGCGGCACGGTGACCGTCGCGGACCGGCCCGATGCGGCGGCGATGCTGGACGCGGTGGGACGCCTGTTGGCATGAGCCTGCCTTGTGGCCCGGGGGGACGAGTGCTTAGGTTGCGCAGGAACGGATGGGAAAGGGCAAGGCGATGGCACGACGCAAGGACGCCCTCAGCGAAGCGTCAGACGAGATAGCGGACGACGCCGTTCCGGGCCAGCCGGACCCGGCTGCTGCCGATCCTGTTCAGGCCGATCCGATCCGGCCCGATCCCGTCATCGCCCCGGTCTCGCCGCCGCCCGCATCGCCACGTCGGCCGGGTGTTCTGTCGGGCGTTCTGGGGATGCTGCTGGGGGGCGCCTTGGCGGCCCTTGGCGGCTTTGCGCTGGCGCATTTCAACGTCTTTGGACTGGCGGCCCCCGACCAGGGCGCTTTGGTTCAGGCGCTGGGTGACCGCATCACCTTGCTGGAAGGGCGGCCCGACCCCGGTGCCGATCTTGCGACGCTTGCCGACCGGATTGCCGCGCTGGAAAGCGCCCCGGCCCCTGCAGCCCCCGATCTGACCGGGATCGAAGAACGGCTTGCCGTGATCGAGACTTTGCCGACCGGCGGCGACGCCTCGACCGCCGCGCTGGCGGCCAAGCTGGCCGAGTTGGAGCGGCGGCTTTCCCAGCAGCCTACGGGCATCGATCAGGCCGAAGTGACCGCCGCGCTGGACCGGCTGGCCACCGCCGAGGCCGAAGCTCAGGCGCGGGCCGACGAAGCGACAGCGCAGGCCAAGGCGGCGGCAAAGGCCATGGCGCTGGACCGGCTGCGGGATGCCGTTGGCGCGGGCACCGGGTTCGAGCCCGAACTTGCAGCATTGGAGGACCCCGACCTGCAGGCCGCCCTTGCGCCGCATGTTGCCGGCGTGGCGACGCTGGCATCCCTGCAAGCCGACTTTCCCGAAGCCGCCCGGCTGGCCCTGCAACTGGACCGCGCGGCGGCGACGGGGGACGGCTGGGGCGCGCGGTTTGTCGATTTCCTGGCGGCCCAGACCGGCGCGCGGTCTCTGACGCCTCAGGATGGCGACAGCGCCGACGCGATCCTGTCGCGCGCCGAGTTTGCGCTGTCCGAAGGCCGGCTGGCCGATGCTGTGACCGAGGTCAGGGCGCTGGACCCCACGTTGCAGGCCCCCTTTGCCGACTGGCTGGCCCGCGCCGATGCCCGGCTGGCCGTTCTGACCGCGCTGGAGGGCAAGTGATGCTGTGGTCGCTGACCAAGGTCGTCCTGTTTGTCGTCGTGATCGCCGCCCTGGCCCTGGGGGCCGGGATGCTGTCGGAAACTGGCGAGGCATTGCGCATCATCGTCGCGGGCTGGGAGTTCACCATCGGCCCGGTGCAGGCCGTGGTCCTGTCGCTGGTCCTTTTGGTCGGCGTCTGGCTTTTGCTGCGGGTTCTGGGGCTGGTCGGCGCGATCTTTCGCTTTCTGAACGGCGATGAAACGGCCATTTCCCGCTATTTCGACCGCAACCGCGAACGCAAGGGCTACAAGGCTTTGGGTGATGGGATGCTGGCCCTGGCCTCGGGCGAGGCGCGGCTGGCGCTGACCCGGGCGCAGACGGCAGAACGCCTGCTGGGCAAGCCGGAACTGACCACGCTTCTGGTCGCTCAGGCCGCCGAAGCGGCAGGCGACCGCAAGCGCGCGACCGAGGCCTACAAGGCCTTGCTCAAGGACGACGGGACGCGCTTTGTCGGCATCCGGGGGCTTTTGCAGCAAAAGCTGGCAGATGGTGACCGCGACGTGGCGTTGAAGCTGGCGGAAAAGGCGTTCGAGCTGCGGCCCCGCCATGCCGAGACGCAGGATATCCTTTTGCACCTGCAATCCGACGCGGGCGACTGGTCGGGCGCGCGGGCGACGCTGGGGGCCAAGCTGAAGGCGGGGACCCTGCCCAAGGACGTCTACCGCCGACGCGACGCCGTTCTGGCCTTGCAGCAGGCCAAGACGGTGATCGACGACGACGCCAGCATCGAAGCGCGCGAGGCGGCGATCGAGGCGAACCGCCTGTCGCCCGACCTGATCCCCGCCGCCGTCATCGCGGCGCGGGCGCTGATCGACAAGGGCGACCGCAAGACGGCCGCGCGCGTGCTGAAAAAGGCGTGGGAGGTGC
>JAKQLM010000658.1 GCA_029567145.1 Pseudomonadota bacterium | reverse complement strand
GTGGCGCGGGTGACGCTGACGATTGACGATCCGCAGCTTTGGTGGCCGGCGGGGCAGGGGCCGCAGGTCCTGCATGACCTGGTGGTGACCGTCGAGGGCGCGCGCGCGACGCGCCGGATCGGCCTGCGCGACATGCGGCTGGTCAGTGAACCGGATGCGGCGGGGCGCAGTTTCGGCGTTCAGGTCAACGGCCGTGCGGTCTTTGCCAAGGGCGCGAACTGGATTCCGGCGGATGCGCTGCACGGCCGGATCACGGTCGACGGCGTGCGGGGTCTGCTGCAATCGGCGATCGACGCCAACATGAACATGCTGCGCGTCTGGGGTGGCGGGCGGTACGAGCCGGACTGGTTCTACGACCTGTGCGACGAGATGGGCCTGATGGTCTGGCAGGACTTCATGTTCGCCTGCCACCTTTACCCATCGACCCCCGAATTCCTGACCGAGGTCGATGCCGAGGTCCGCGACGTGGTCGCCCGGATCAACCACCACGCCTGCCTTGCCGTCTGGTGCGGCGACAACGAACTGATCGGCGCGCTGACCTGGTTTCCGGAATCCCGCAAGGACCGCGACCGCTATCTGGTGAACTACGACCGGCTGAACCGCACGGTCGAGGCGGCGCTGCATTCCGTCCTGCCGGGCGCGAACTGGTGGCCGTCCTCGCCGTCTCCGGGTCCCTTGGCGTTCGGCGATGCCTGGCACGACGATTCCAGCGGTGACATGCATTTCTGGAGCGTGTGGCACGAGGGCAAGGATTTCGACCACTACCGCGACGTAAGCCCCCGATTCTGTTCGGAATTCGGCTTTCAGTCCTATCCGTCGCTGTCCGCGATCCGGCAGTTTGCCGATGAAAAGGACTGGAACATCGCCGCCCCGGTGATGGAAAGCCACCAGAAGAACCCCGGCGGCAATGCCCGGATTGCGGAAACCATGTTCCGCTACTTTCGCTTTCCGGTGGATTTCCCGAATTTCGTGTATGTCTCCCAGGTCCAGCAGGGGCTGGCGATCAAGACGGCGGTCACCCACTGGCGCGGTCTTAAGCCGCATTGCATGGGCACGCTTTACTGGCAGCTGAACGACACCTGGCCGGTGTGCAGCTGGTCCAGCCTGGACCACGGCGGGAACTGGAAGCTTCTGCATCACATGGCGCAGGCCTTTTATGCGCCGGTGACCGTGGTCTGCGTGCCCGATGGCGACGATCTCGTGCTGAAGGGCATCAACGACACCGGCGCCCCGGTCGCGCTAAGTCTGGCGATCCGTGCCGCGCATCTGGACGGCACCGCACGCAAGCTGGCAGCGGCCGAGTGCCGCTTGACGCCCGACCGCGCGGTCGAACTGGCGCGCATCCCGGCCACCGCCCTTGGCCCGGACGAAGTGCTGGGCTTTGCCTTCACCTCGGACATGGGCGCGGGCTGCGAGGTCCACGCCACCCGGCCCTGGAAGGCCTATGATCTGCGCCCCTCGGGCTTGTCGCTGGCGGTGCGCGACCGCGACGGGCTGTGGAAGCTGACCCTGTCCGCCACTGCGCTGTCGCTGTTTGCCAGCGTCGAAGCGGACGTGCCCGGTCGCTTTTCCACCAACGCCCGCACCGTCACGCCGACCATGTCGGTCGACCTGACCTTCACCCCCGACGATCCGCAGGCGCGGCCCCGTTTCACCGCCCGAGATCTTTATTCGGCCACCTATGGCCAGCCCTGAAAGGATGCCCCCGATGTTCAGCTACCAGCTCTATTCCTCGCGCAACTTCCCGCCGATGTCGCGGACCTTCGAGATGGTCTCGAAAGCGGGCTACACCGCCGTCGAGGGCTATGGCGCGCTTTACGCCGACGATGCGGCGGTCGAGGCGACGAAGGCGGGTCTTGCAGCAACCGGACTGACGATGCCGACCGGGCATTTCGGCCTGACGCAGCTGGAAACCGATGTGGACAAGGTGCTGGGCATCGCCCGTGCGCTGAAGATGGAGCGGCTGTATTGCCCCTACGTGATGCCCGACGACCGCCCGACCGACGCGGCGGGATGGAAGGCGTTTGGCGCGCGACTGCAGGCGGCGGGCACGCCCTACAAGGCGGCGGGCTACGGCTTTGGCTGGCACAACCACGACTTCGAGTTCAAGCCGCTGTCGGACGGCAGCCTGCCGCAGGACCGCATCTTCGAAGGCGGGCCGGGGCTGGAATGGGAAATGGACGTGGCCTGGGTAATCCGCGGCGGGGCGGACCCCTTGGCCTGGATCGAGACATACAAGGACCGGATCACGGCGGCGCATGTCAAGGACATCGCCCCGGCGGGTGAGAACAAGGACGAGGACGGCTGGTCGGATGTGGGCCACGGCACTGTCGACTGGAAGACGATCATCGCCGCGCTGCGCAAGATCGGCGTGCGGCACTTCGTCATGGAACACGACAACCCGAAGGATGACGCGCGGTTCGCAACCCGCTCCATCGCTTCGGCCAAAGCATTCTGAGGACTGGAAAAATGGCAAATCCCGGCACTACCAATCTCGGTATCGGCATCATCGGTTGCGGCAACATCTCGGCCGCCTATCTGCGGCTTGCGCCCCTGTTCAAGGGGCTGCAAGTCCGCGCCGTCGCGGACATGAACATCGAGGCCGCAAAGACCCGCGCGGCCGAATTCAACGTCAAGGCGCAGTCGGTCGATGACCTTTTGGCCAACCCGGATGTGGATGTGGTGATCAACCTGACCATCCCGGACGCGCATTACGCGGTGTCCAAGCGCATCCTGGAGGCGGGCAAGCACGCCTATTCCGAAAAGCCGCTGGTCCTGACGCTGGAGGAGGGCGAAACTCTGCGCGCCTTGGCCAAGGCCAACGGCCTGTCGGTCGGGTGCGCTCCCGACACGTTCCTGGGCGGCGCGCATCAGCAGGCCCGCGCCCTGATCGACGAGGGCCGGATCGGCACCGTGACGGCAGCGGTCGCCTGCGTGCAGAACCACGGGCCCGAAGGCTGGCACCCCAGCCCGGAATTCTTCTTCCTGCCGGGGGCCGGGCCGATGCTGGACCTTGGCCCCTATTACATCGCGAACCTGATCAACTTCCTTGGCCCGGTGAAACGGGTCGGGGCGCTTGCCACCTCGGCCACGCCGACCCGGACCATCGGCTCGGGTGCGCGGGCGGGGCAAGAAATCCCGGTCAAGACGCCAACCAACATCCATGCGCTGCTGGAGTTCCACTCGGGTGCCACGGTGAACCTGACGACCTCGTGGGACGTCTGGCACCACAAGCGGAACCACTTCGAGCTCTACGGAACCGAAGGCACGATGTATGTCCCCGACCCGAACTTCTTCGGTGGCACGGTCGAAGTTGCGGGCCGCGATGGCACCCTGACCGAGATCGCCCCCTGGGATCACCTGTTCGGCGTGCCGAACCAGGACCATCCGCAGCGCGGGCCGCTGGCCAACTACCGCACCGCGGGGCTTGCCGACATGGTGACGGCCCTTGTCGAAGGCCGTGACGCGCGCTGCTCCTTGGACCGGACGCTGCACGGGGTCGAGGTGATGACCGCCTGCCTGAAATCGGGCGAAACGGGCCAGTTCGTGACCCTGACCACGACCTGCACCCGGCCTGCCGCCTTGTCGCCGGACCAGGCCCGAGCTTTGCTGGTCTAGAACAGTCGCGCCCGGCTCCTCCCTGTCGGGCCGACCCAGTGGGCGGAGGGATTGAGGGGTCCCTCCGCCTGCGCTCTTTTTCAAGAGGTTGAAGATGCTGCAAAATCCCGTAATCCGCGGCTTCAATGCCGACCCCAGCTTCTGCCGTGTGGGGCAGGACTACTACATCGCCACCTCGACCTTCGAGTGGTATCCGGGCGTGCAGATCCACCACTCCCGCGATCTGGTGAACTGGACGCTTGTGACCAGGCCCCTGCGACGTGCTGCCCAACTGGACATGCGCGGCAACCCCGACAGCTGCGGCATCTGGGCACCCTGCCTGTCCCACGCCGACGGGA
>JAKQLM010000643.1 GCA_029567145.1 Pseudomonadota bacterium | reverse complement strand
ACGACGCTCTTCCGATCTTCCGCCAAGGTGGTGGTGCGCAAGATCAAGTCGCCAAAGGCAGAGCCTTTCGAGATTCGGTCCAAGTTCGGCCTGTATCCGCTGGAATGGTCGACCTCGACGGGCATGACGGTCTGGGATTGGGAAACCGACCTGCCCGCTCTGGACGTGATCGAGGCCAGTGGCCAGACCTTTCTGGCGCAAGGGATCTCGACAGCCCCTGGCAAGGATCCGGTCAGCGTCGCGATGGAGATCACGATCGGCGACCGTGAAACGATCAAATTCAAGGGCTGCAGCTACGAAATCATGCAGGTGACGATCCTGCACTCGCGGGATGGCAAGCCGACGCACGAGGCGCTGATCAGCTACCACCCGGACCTGTGGATCAGCTTTCGCACGGAAACCCGGCCTGTGGACGGCAGCGCGCCAAAGGTCGTCATGCCGGTGGACATCGTGACCATTCGCTGACGGACGACGGGCCAGAGCGATCCGGCCCGGTTCCGTTCAATGCGCGATGTCTTCCTGGCGGACGAACATGTTGCCCCAGGCGCGGTCGATCAGTTCGGGCGTCATCTGGTAGGGGATGTTTTCGAAGTCGCAGACCGCGATCATCTGGTCGATCAGGAACACCGGCTGATAGTTGGCATAGTTGTTCTCGATCGTCGGGAACTTGACCTTCATCAGGTGCATGAGCGCCGTTTCGTCCAGCGGCATCTTCTTCTTGCGGGCGACCATCGCGAAGATCTTCAGGAAGTTCTCCTGGCTTGGCCCGTCGATCTTGATCTTGAAGAAGATCCGCCGCAGGGCCGCGCCGTCGAAGATCTGGTTCGGGTGGAAGTTGGTGGAGAAGATCACCAGCGTGTCGAAGGGAACCGTGAACTTTTCGCCAGACTGCAACGTCAGGATGTCGCGCGCCTCTTCCAGGGGCACGATCCAGCGGTTGACGATCTTTTGCGGCGGTTCGGCCTGGCGACCAAGGTCGTCGATGATGAAGATGCCGCCGGTGGCCTTCAGCTGCAACGGGGCCTGATAGGTCCGCGAGGTCGGGTTGTAGTTCAGGTCCAGCATGTCCAGGCTAAGCTCACCGCCGGTGATCACGCTGGGCCGTTCGCAATAGACATAGCGGTTGTCGAATCGGTTCGAGGTCCGGCGCAAGGAATTCGGGTCATCGACCGCAGCCTCGGCCGCCGAATGGACGATGGGGTCGTAGACCGTGATGATCTGGCCGGAGTATTCGATGGCGCGCGGCACATAGACCTTGTCGCCCAGGGCGGCGCGGATTCCGTGGCTGATCGAGGATTTCCCGTTGCCGGGCGGGCCGTACAGCAGGATCGACCGGCCCGAGGTGACCGAGGGGCCCAGGTTGTCGATCAGGTCGGGCGGCAGGATCAGGTGGCCCATGCCGGACATCAGCTGGTCGCGGCTGAGCTTGATGTCGCGCACCGACTGGCGCTTGATCTGGATCTTGTACTGCTCCAGCGGGACGGGCATTGACCCGTAATATTCCGACTGCGACAGGGCATCCAGCGCACGGGCCTTGCCGGCGTCGGTCAGCTCGTAGCCCATTTCGTTGCCCGCCGTCGCGTGCATCGTCCCGGTCGCTGTGACCAGTTTCTGCGTGCGGGCCAGGTCCACCAGCTCCTGCGTCAGCGGGACCGACAGGCTGATGACCTTGGACAGGTTCGTGACCTGGTCCTGGTTGGTGCGGAACATCGATTTCAACAGGATGTCGCGCATCATGACGATCGACAGGCCGGTTTCGGCCAGCGTTTTCGGAGATGGCGGCGCTTGGACGCCAGACACCGGGGCTTCAGCGTTCATAGGTCAGGCTCCGTATACAATCGCGGCAGACGGCTTTGATTGAGTCGTAAACGCGACTTGTGTCAGACTTGTGGCCAGCACGCGGCGACAAGGTAGATCACCAGAATCGACGACAGGGCCAGGCCGAAGGGAAAGATCCGCTTGTCCCAGCTGACCCAGTCCGGCGTCATCCGCCGGATCGGGGGCGTCGCGTTGGCGATCCGGTGCACGATCAGCGCGCCGATCATGCAGCTTGCGATCAGCGTCAGCAGATAACCGACCGGCACGCCCACGAACATCGGCGCAAAGGCGGCCGAATATTTCGCGTCGCCCGCGCCATAGGTGCCTGTCGCATACAGAAGATAGCCCAGCACAAAGACGATGGCCATGATGCCAAAGCCCCAGAACCAGTCCGTCCAGGTCGGGACCGCCAGCCAGCCCAGAAGCGGCCAGATTGCGGCCATGGCCAGGACGGCCTTGTTCGGGATCTTCATCCGGCTCAGGTCGGACCACGTTGCCCAGATCGCGATGGGCAGGGCGGGGACCAGAAGGATCAGCGCACCAGTCGAGGTGATCATCAGAGCGCCACGTTCGCGTCCAGCGCGGCAAGGCTGCGCGCGGCGGCCTCGAAATGCTGCGGGTGGGTGTCGATGGCTTCCTGCAACAGGCCCTTGCCGACCGAGACATCGCCCTGCTTGATCGCGGCCAATGCCATCGAGTACAGCAGTTCGGCCCGTTCGGACTGGGTCATGCGCACGACCGGCAGGTCGTACTTGCGCTGGGCGGCCCGGGCCAGCACCAGGTTGTTCTTGGCCGTGAACAGGCCCGGATCATAGACCAGCGCTTCGGTGAACAGCTTTTCGGCGGCGCCATGTTCGCCCCGCGTCATCTTGGAGTAGCCCCAGTTGTTCAGCACGCTGGCGGGTTTTGTCGTCAGGCCCGCAGCGATTTCGTAAAAGCTGTCGGCTTTCTTCCAGTTCTTTTCGCTGTCCGCCACCATCGCTTCCAGGCGGTAGCGGTCAAAGCTTTCATGCGTCGGCGGGATCTGGCCAAGTTCGGCCTTGGCGTCCTCCCACTGGTTCGACCGGATCAGCGCGTCGGCCAGCATCACCCGGTCATCGGGGGTCGCTTCGGCGTGGGCAACGACCTGGCGCCAGACTTGCGCCGCCTCGGTCGGTTTCTGCGCCCGGACCAGCGACTTGGCCAGCCCGCGCATCACGTCGATGCGGCCGGGGTTCTGCTCCAGCGTCTTGGTGAAATAGGCCACCGCCTCGCCGGGGTCGGCGACGGTCAGCATGACTTCGTTCAGGTTGGATTCGTCAATGACGTTGACGTCTTTCAGGGCCCGCTCGACCTGCGCATCCGAGCTTTTCTCGCAGGCGGACAAAGCTACCGTGCCGCCAAGGCACAGCATGACAAGAACAGGGTGGCGCATGGTTCGCGTCCTCTTTTTTTGACTGCCCGGGGTCCCGTTTCTAAAGCTGCGTAAGCAGGACAAATTTGCCCTTCTCTTGCCGCACAAGCCGGAACCCGCCTTCTTCTTCTTGGGTTGGATCATACACAGCCGCCTCGCTTTGCGCGATAGCGAGCTTCAGATTTTCGCGGATCGAGTCCGTTTGGCCACTATCCAGCGCAAAGGCCTGCTGGAAAATCAGCCGGGCTTCGCCGACCTTGCCCTGTTCCATCAGCACCACGCCCAGGTTGTTCAGCGCGGGGACAAAGGTCGGGTCATCCTCGACGGCGCGGCGCAGGACCTGTTCGGCCTGGCCCAGACGCCCAAGCGCCAGGTTGGCCGAGCCGATGGCCGACAGCACGTCCGCGTTGATGCCCTGTTCACCGGCTGCCCGAAGGTAGGCTTTCAACGCCAGTTCCGGTTCGCCCGCCTCCATCAGGCGGTGGCCGACGGTCAGACCGTCCACCGCCGCGCCATGGGTGTCGACGCCAAAGGGTTGGTTGCGCGACACGCCTGCCGTCGGAGTGCAGGCGGCGGTGCCAAGGCAAAGAGACACGATCAGCAGGGGCGATATGCGCACGTCAGGTCCAGATCTGGTGCTGGTGACCTGGGCTTACATCCGCCCCAGCATTGTTGCGATGCCGTAGACAGAAGGACCGATCAGGATGACCAGCAGGGGCGGAACAGTGAACATCATTGTGCCAAGGGTCAGCTTTGTCGGCAACATGTTTGCCTTTTCCTCGGCCCGCATGATGCGTTTGTCGCGCATATCGGCAGAATAGACACGCAAAGCATCGGCAACCGAGGTCCCGAAGGTCGCCGATTGCACCAGCGTGGTCACGAAGGACGCCACGTCCGGCACACCGACCCGTTCGGCCATGTCCTTCAGCACGGTGATCCGTTCCTTGCCGGCCTTCACCTCTTGCGCGACCATGTCGAACTCGTCGGCCAGCGCGGGATAGCCGACGCGGCTTTCCTTGCCGACCCGGATGATCGACTGGTCCAGTGACTGCCCGGCCTCGACGCAGACCAGCATCAGGTCAAGTGCATCGGGAAAGCCCTGGATGATCTCGGTCTGGCGTTCCTGCAACCGGCGGTTCACCCAGTACTGCGGCAGGTAATAACCCAGACCGCAGGGCAGGACGGTGTACAGCATCAGTTGCTGCGTGGTGATTTCGGCCGAGAACGACTGGATCAGCGCATAAAGCCCGCCCAGGATCAGGAAGGTGATCGCGACAACGAACTGGATCGCGTGGAACATCCGCACGGCGTTCTTGCCGGCATAGCCCGCGCGCAGCATCTTCAGCTTGGCGGCGGACAGGTC
>JAKQLM010000638.1 GCA_029567145.1 Pseudomonadota bacterium | reverse complement strand
CTGCGCGGGCCCCTTTTCCGCCACCGCACGGCCCATGCTGGAGGGGTGCATGGCGAGCGGGACGCACTACCTCGACGTCATCGGGGAAATCTCGGTCTTCGAGTATGTCCGCCGCCACGACAGCCGGTGGAAGGAGGGGGGGATCACGGTGCTCCCCGGGGTCGGGTTCGACGTGGTGCCCACGGACTGCATGGCCGCCATGCTGAAGGAGGCCCTGCCCTACGGCTGGATCGGCGTCCTGGCCGCCATGCATTTTGGCCTGTGGTTCTACCTTGGCATCGAGGGCACCACTCAGGCCGCCGAGGAAGTCCGCTCTCCGGCCCGCGCGCTGCCCTTTGGCACGCTGACCGGGATCATGACCCTGCTCATCGCCGCGACGCTGACCTGGTACATCTGCACCGGCGTCCTGCCCTATGAATTCCTGGGCGACGGCGTCAACGGGTCGGTGGCCCCCCTGTTCGACACGGCGCGGCTTGCCGGATCGACGGGCCTGGTCTGGCTTCTGGGCTTCGGCACCCTGTTCGCCACCCTGGCCAGCGCCAACGGCTGCATCAACGACGCCAGCCGCGCCTGGTTCGCGATGGGCCGCGACAAGTACCTGCCGGGCTGGTTCGGCGCCGTGCATCCGAAGTACCGTACGCCCTACCGGTCGATCGTCTTCCTGGTCCCCATCGCGCTGATCTTTGCCCTCGGCGCACCCCTGGACCAGGTCATCACCTTCTCGATCCTGTCCGGTCTTCTGGGCTATACCTTCATGCCGCTGAACATCATCCTGTTCCGGCGCAAATGGCCGCTGGACTCGATCAAGCGCGGCTATGAACACCCGTTTCACCCGATCCCCGCGCTGTCGCTGCTGGCGCTGTGCGGGATCACATTCTTTGCGGTGTTCCTGGGCTATGGCACCCAACTGATCGCGATGATCGGCTTTTACATCGTCGCCTCGCTCTGGTTCCACTTCTGGCGCTACCGCTTCGTGAACCGGGGCGCGCAGTTCACGATGCCCTGGCCGAAACCCCGGGGCTACTAAGGCCAGGCGGCCCGTCCCGGCAGGGGCGGGCCTTTTCCCATGTCCCCGCTTGTCCCCCTCGCACTTGGCTGTGCCGCGCTTGGCCTCTGGCTTGCCCTTCGCCTGATCCGCGAAACCCAAACCCGCGCACGGGCCCGCGCCGACTATTTCACCGCCGTCAAACCCTTGTTCGACGGGGGCCAGAGGCGCCTGCAGCCGACCGGCTTTCCCCGCATGACCGGCCGCCGCAACGGGTTGGCCTTTGACCTGCAGGCGATCCCCGACACGCTGACCTTTCGCAAGCTGCCGGCGCTGTGGGTGCTGGTCACCCTGCCCGACCCGATGCCTCTGCGCGGGACGCTGAACATCCTGGCCCGGCCGTCGGGAAGCGAATCCTTCACCCATTTCGCCACTTTGCCGCAGTCGCTGCCCACCCCGCCCGGCTGGCCTGCGGAGGTCTCGTTCCGCACCGATGACGCCACCCGCTGCCCACCCCTTGACCTGATCGACCGGCACCGCGACCTGTTCGACGACCCCAAGGTCAAGGAACTTGTGCTGTCGCCCAAGGGCCTGCGCATCGTCCTTCTGGCCGAAGAGGCCGACCGGGGCCGCTACCTGATCTTCCGCGATGCCGAGATGGGCCAGACCCCGCTTGCGCCCGCGCGCCTTTCGCCGATCCTCGACCGGCTGGCCGCCCTGCGACAGGATGTGCTTTCCCGAAAGGACCCCGCATGACGCAGCCGATGAACCCCCGCCTTGTGCTTGCCGTGGCGCTGGTCCTTCCGGGCGTGGGACAGGTCCTGAACCGCCAGCCGATGCGCGGGCTGGGGTTCGTCCTGTTCGCCATTCTTCTGGGGGCCTTCACGCTCAAGACTGCCGCGCCCGAGGTGTCGTTCATCGGCAAGATGTCGGGCGGGCTGTTTGTCTGGATGATGGCGGTGCTGGACGCCTACAAGGTCGCCCGCATCCGCCGCGCGGTCTGGGATCACGCGAACCGCCGCTAACGCAGGATGAGTTTTCACGGACCCGTCGTCAGAACGCCGATTTCTTCAAAGAAATCGGACCGGAGTTTTTGAAAACTCCGCTCCGGTTCGGCCTCGCGCCGTGGTTCCTGCACGCATCACCCCGCACTGGGCCGATTCGCCGGTCATGGTTAACGGCACTTGGATGCTGCGCGCGTAGAGACGGAAGAAAGACAGAAGAAAGACGCGATAAAGACCCCGGAAAGGCCGGACCAAGGGCCGATTAACACCGCGATCTCAAGGGGTTGCAAGTGTCCGGCCTAGCCCTGAGGATAGGCGATCACCGACAGGTA
>JAKQLM010000624.1 GCA_029567145.1 Pseudomonadota bacterium | reverse complement strand
ACCGGCGAAAGCCCCGACGCGCTGCGCGATCAGGGCGACTACCCGGACTTTTTCGAAACCCTGCTGGCAGGCCGCGGCCTGACCTTCCGGCGCTGGGCCGTGCTGCGGGGCGACTTTCCCGACAGCGTGCAGGACTGTGACGGCTGGCTGATCACCGGCTCGCGCTTTGGCGCCTATGAGGATCACCCCTGGATCCCACCGCTGGAGGAGTTCATCCGCGCCGCCTATGCGGCTCGGGTGCCCGTCGTCGGCATCTGCTTCGGCCACCAGATCATCGCGCAGGCGATGGGCGGCAAGGTCGAGAAATACGCCGGTGGCTGGTCAGTCGGGCCGACGGACTACGATTTCGGCGACCAGACCTACACGCTGAACGCCTGGCACCAGGATCAGGTGGTGAAAAAGCCGGACATGGCCAAGGTCCTCAGCTCGACCGCCTTTTGCGAAAACGCCGCCCTGCTTTACGACGACCGCATGTTTACCGTTCAGCCCCACCCCGAATTCCAGAAGGACTTCATGGCGGGGCTGATCAAGCACCGGGGGCCGGGTCTGGTCCCGGACGCGCTTCTTGCCGATGCGACAAGCCGCCTCGACAAGACCACCGACAGCCCGTCGATGGCCGACCGGATCGCGAAATTCTTTCTGACCCACCAAGCGAAGACCGACTTGAACCAATCTGGGGCCGAGAAGCTCCGCGCCTGACGGTGCGGGGGCCACCCCCCTGAAAACGTGTGACTCATGTCCAAATGGACCGACCAGCTGCCGCAGGCAGCGCGCGACTACATCGGCAACCGCCGGGTAGACGAAGTGGAATGCATCATCGGCGACATCGCCGGGGTGGCGCGCGGCAAGGCGATGCCCGCCGCGAAATTCGGCAAGCAGACCAACTACTTCCTGCCGAATTCGATCTTCCTGCAGACCATCACCGGCGAATGGGCCGACAACCCGTTTGACGCCTTCACCGAACCGGACATGATCCTGGAACCCGACTGGTCCACCGCCACCGCCGCGCCCTGGACGGCGGATGTGACGTTGCAGGTCGTGCATGACGCCAAGGACCAGCAGGGCAACCTCGTGCCCTTCTCCCCCCGCAACGTCCTGCGCCGCATCTGCGACCTCTACGCCGCCCAAGGCTGGAAACCCGTCGTCGCCCCCGAGATGGAATTCTTCCTGACCGCCCGCAACATCGACCCCAACCAACCGGTGATCCCCCCCATGGGACGCTCGGGTCGCCGTGCGGCGGGCAAGCAGGCCTACTCCCTGTCGGCGATCGACGAATACGGTA
>JAKQLM010000622.1 GCA_029567145.1 Pseudomonadota bacterium | reverse complement strand
CCCGAAACCGAAGGCATGGTCAGCCATGGTCGCGGCGTGTTCCTGTCGGATTTTCTGGGCGATCTGGCTGGAATCGAGGCTGGGCTGGCGCGGGCGGCTGACCGGGGGGTGAAGGGCTGCCTGATCCAGGTGCTGGACCCGGCAGAGGAAGAGTTTCCCTTTGACGGCCGCACGATCTTTGAAACGATGGGCGGTGGCATGCGGCACGAAACGCAGCAGGCGGGCGATTTGCGTACCCGCTATCTGGCGCGGTTGGCGGAACGCAAAGACCGGTTGGCTGGTCTGGCGCGCTCGGTCGGCTGGCATTTCACCACGCATCACAGCGGCAGCCCGGCGCAATCGGCGCTGTTGTGGGCATATCGCGCGCTGGAGGGTGGGCGCTGATGTTCTCGATTGGCCCCCTTGGCTTTGTGACGCCGTGGCTTTTGGTGCCGCTGGTCGCTTTGCCGATCCTGTGGATCCTGCTGCGCGCCGTGCCGCCTGCGCCGATCCGCCGGCGGTTCCCCGGTGTGGCGCTCTTGCTGGGCCTGAAGGATGACGAGGCTGAAACGGACAAGACGCCGTGGTGGCTGCTGTTGATCCGCACGCTGGCGCTTGCGGCGGTGATCATCGGTTTTGCCGGTCCGGTTCTGAACCCGGAGGATCGGGTCGAAGGCTCGGGTCCGCTGCTTTTGGTGATCGACGGCTCATGGGCCGATGCGCGCGACTGGCCGCAGCGGGTGGCCAAGGCCGAGGCGCTGGTGGCGGATGCGGGGGCGTCTGGCCGCGCGGTTGCGATGATCCGGCTGACCGATGCGCCCGATGCGGTGGAATTCCAGACCGCCGAGGCCTGGGCCAGCCGGGTGGCGGGCGTGCAGCCGCAGCCTTGGGCTCCGGCCGATTTCGCGGGGTGGGCCGGGGTTCTTCCGGAAGGCAAGTTCGATTCGGTCTGGCTGTCGGACGGGCTTGCCCATCAGGGCCGTGAGGACCTGATTGCCGCCTTGCAGGACCGCGGAACCTTGCGGGTGGTCGAGACGATCCGGTCGATCATGGCGCTGCATCCGCCGCGGTTCGAGGATGGCAAGGTCGTCGTCGCGGTCAGCCGCCTGCCCGCCGCCGAGGCGGTGTCGGTCGAAGTGCAGGCGATGGGGCCGGACCCGGCGGGGATCGAGCGGGTTCTGGGCAAGGTCATGGTCGATTTCGCGTTGGGCGAGGCGCGGGCCGAG
>JAKQLM010000618.1 GCA_029567145.1 Pseudomonadota bacterium | reverse complement strand
GACCTGTTGCATGACCTATCCCTGCGGCAGCGCCAGGTCGAACGGCCTGGCTTCGGAATGCGCACTGTCCAGAACGCGGATCGAGATCTGATCCTCGCCATGGTTTTCGATCAGGCACAGCGTGCCGTAATCATCCGCCATTGCGGTCAAAAGCCCCGACAACACCCGCAGCGTGCCGTGCAGATGCGACTGGCAACGCAGCTCGAATTCGCCCTGCGCGCGTTCGTTCAAGGTCACTTCCGGCAGGTCCAGGTCGGGCATCGCCAGCCGGGCGCGGCCGGGCATTTCCTCCAGCGAATGCAGAAAGTCGGCAAAGCCGATGCCGCCAAAGCGCAGCAGGCGGCGCACGCCTTCATGACCGGGACTTGTGACCAGATGGGTCCCCATGTCTTCCCAGATTGCATCGACGGAACGCCCCAGCACGACCGCCACATGCGCCGCCACCTTGTCCGCCATGCCGGGATCATAGCGCAACATCGGCTCGAATGTCTCGACCGTCAGTTCGGCATGGCGGCAGACGGCCTGCCACACCGCCGGACCAAAGGTGTCGCGCACGTAACCTTGCAGGAACCGCAGCATCAGCGCGTCCATGAACGTCCCATCTTCCCAATGCAGGTTGAGGTTAGACGACATTGATTAACGAATCTCCAGCATGCTACGGCAGCATCAGGACGCCGGTGGCACCGGTGCCCAACTGGTTCAAAAGCGCCGGGGTCAACGGCAAGGGGCTGGCCTGGGCCGCGCGCAGCATCGCCGCGCCCTCGGTCGGGGACAGATAGCCGCCATCGGCCCGCACCATGCCGCGCTGCACCAGCATCCCCGAGCCATCAAGGTACAGTCCCAGGATGTCGACATAATCCGGGCTCCGCTCCAGCATCAGCACGGCCTCTTCGCCGGGCTGGCCGGGCAAAAGGTCGGCGACCTGCAGCACGCAGGCCGGGGCCCCGGTCTCCAGCGGGCGGGCGCAGACCCGTTCCCAGTCCTCCAGCAGATAGTCGTCCGCCGCGGACAGCAGCATGTCGCGGGTGCCGGTGGCAGAGGCCGGCTGCACCGGCAGGACCGCGACCAGCGCCGCGACCAGTGCCGCGCGACCCTTGCCCGTGGGGTCGCTGGTCCCGGCCAGCCGCGCCGCCAACGCCTCGTTCCCCGGTTCCTTGGCGCGCGCCTCCAGCAAGGCCATCACCGCCGCCCCCGGCTTGCCCCAGCTTTGCAGCGCATAGATGTCCAGATCTTCGGCCGCCGTCTTGCCCGCCTCGAACCGCGCCAGTTGCGCCCGGGCCGAGATCGCCTCGGCGTTCAGGATCGGCGTCAGCCACAGCGCCGCGACCGCGATCACCACCAGCGCCATGCCCAGATTGCCGCGCCGGATCCGCGCCATCCAGGCGGCACCCCGCAGGACCGCGACGGCATAGACCAGCCCGTAGCCCGCCCCGATCAGCCCGACCAGCGCCAGGAACACCCGTTCGGGCGTCCAGCCATGCTGGCCGACCCGCAGCCAGATCGCCCACAGGGCCAGCGCCGCCAGAAGCGGCAGGACCAGCGCCATGCCCTGCGCGGCCCGGCGCAGCACCGGGCTTTGCGCCGCTTCGGCGTCCGACCGGTCGATCGCGACCGACACCAGCCCGACCCCGGCACCGACCATGGCCAGAAGCAAAAGCGCAGGCGACAGCCCCTGGAACAGCCCGTCCAGGCCCCGGAACGGCAGCGCCACCAAAAACACCAGCATCACCGCCAGCACGACCGGCAACAACAGCCGGAACAGCCGCAGCAGCAGTTGCGGCGACAGCATCTCGGCCAGTTCGTGAACCACGGCCAGACCAAAGCCCAGCACCGCGCCGGTGACGGCCAGCGGCACAAGATCATGGTCCAGAAGATCGCCGATCACCGTGACGCCGACCAGCTTCAGAACCTCGTCCGACAGAAAGATCACCAGCCAGACCAACCCGGCAAAGGCCCAGGCCGCCGCATAGCGCACGACGATGGACCAGGCCTCCAGGAACAGCGCCGGATAGTCCTGCCAGCCGGGCCGGGCGATGGCCAAAAGGAACGGCACCGGCAAGGCCGCGACGGTCAGCGCGGCCAGCGCGGGCATCGGCGTGTTGAAGATGTCGCCCGGATCGACGTAGCGCAGCGTGGCCAGCGCAACCAGCGCCGCGGTGACGACCGCCAGACCCGCCCCCCGCAGCGCCGCGCGGCCCAGCCCGATCGGACCGGCCATCGCCAGAGTCGTCGCAAAGCCCGTGCCGATCAGTGTGCCCAGGATCAGCCCAAGCCGGTCGCCCAGCCAGCCCTTGTCCGCCGCCTCGACCAGCGCCCACATCAGGGCGCCACCCAATGCGCCTGTCAGCGCCAGGCTCCAGCGTGCCTGAAGTTGCCCGTTCATTCTTGCGGTGTCTCCCCGTCGGTTCAGTCGCACCTTGTTCATCCGGTGCGTGGCGCTCATAGTCAGGATTTCCGTTCGCTTGCCAACAGTTTTGGCAAGCGCCCCACAGAAGTGACGCTAGGGAAGGGCCGCGATGTCAATTCTTATCCGCCCGCTGCAGGACAGCGACCGTCCGGACTGGCAGCGGCTTTGGACCGGGTATCTGCACTTCTACGGCGCGACCGTCAGCGATACGGTCTATGACACGACCTTCACCCGCCTGCTGGGCGACGATCCGCAGGATTTCTCGGGGCTGATCGCGATGGTGGACGGAAGGGCGATGGGCCTGACGCACTACCTGTTTCACCGGCATTGCTGGAAGATCGAGAATGTCTGCTACCTGCAAGACCTGTTCGTCGACCCGCAGGCGCGTGGCACCGGCCTCGGCCGGGCGCTGATCCAGGCGGTCTATGCCCGCGCCGATGCCGCCGGATCACCGCAGGTCTACTGGCTGACGCAAGAGTTCAATGCCGCGGCGCGCCAGCTGTATGACCGGGTGGCCAAGGTCTCGCCCTTCATCCGCTACAACCGCGACCTCGGGTCCTGACCGGCCGCCGGGCAGGGTGGGTGGATCACCCACCTTACGCCTGCGCCAGACGCCAGCCCGCAGCACGGACCCAGCCCGGGCCCGCACCGCGTAGGGTGGGTGATCCACCCACCTACCCGACCACCTACCCCCACCCATCTACTCCCGGGCCTGCAGGGCTTTCAGATGATCCGCCAGTTGCACCAGCCGCAGCGGGGTTGGCGTGGCGATCCCGTCGCCGCCATCATAGGGCACCAGATCGCCCTGCAACAACGGCCCGAACTCCGGCATCGGCGACATCCCATCCTGGCCGCCCGGCGCAACGCCGGTATAGCCCCAGATCTTCGCCATCACCTTCGTGCCCGGAAACGTCCCGCCATTGCGCGCGGCAAGTCCCGTCAGGTCCGCAGGTTTGCGCCCCAACCCTGCCGCCGCCGGTCCGTCGCCCTTGCCCCCCGCCCCATGGCAGGCCGCACAGAACGTGGCAAAGTCCTCGGCCCCGGTCGGCAGCTCCCGGTCGACGCACGCCCCAAGCGCCAGGGGCAGCAACAGCATGGTCCAACGCATCGGCAATCCTCCTGACGACGACCCTGCGCCCCGGCCGGGCCAGGGGCCTTGATCTAGGTCACCTGACCCGCCGACAGCCGCACCACCCGGTCCATCCGCGCGGCCAGTTCCAGGTTGTGCGTCGCGATCAGCGCCGACAGGCCTGTGGCGCGCACCAGGTCCATCAGCACCCCGAACACCTGGTCCGAAGTGGCGGGGTCCAGGTTCCCGGTCGGCTCGTCGGCCAGCAAGAGCTTTGGCCCGTTGGCCAGCGCCCGGCAGAACGCCACCCGTTGCTGCTCGCCCCCCGACAGCGCCGCAGGCCGGTGATCCGCCCGTGCCGCCACTCCGACCCGACCCAGGAGGTCCATCGCCCGGGCAACCGCATCGGCCTTCGGCACGCCGTTCGCCAGCTGGGGGATCACGATGTTCTCCAGCGCGCTGAACTCGGGCAAGAGATGGTGGAACTGGTAGATGAACCCCACATCGCCCCGCCGCGTTTCGGTCCTGGCGCGGTCCGACAGGCCCCCCATCTCGCGCCCGCCCAGGCGAACCTGGCCTTCGTCCGGCACGTCCAACAGCCCCGCGATGTGCAACAGCGTCGACTTGCCCGCGCCCGAGGGGGCCACCAACGCCACAACCTCGCCCTTGGCGACCGACAGAGTCGCGCCGCGCAGGACGATCACCTCCGCAGGCTTGCCCCGGTTGTAGCCCTTGGTGATCCCTGAAAGCTCCAGCATTTCACTCATAGCGCAGCGCCTCGACCGGGTTCATCCGCGCCGCACGCCGGGCCGGGAAAAGCGTCACGACAAAGGACAGCCCAAGCGACAGCACCACCGCCGACAGCACGTCATCCAACTGCAACTTGGCCGGCAGCGCATAGATGCCCCGGATCGACGGATCCCAGACATCCGCGCCGTTCACCCAGTTGATCGCGCTCATGATCTGGTCGATGTTCAGCGCCGTCAGGCAGCCCAGCGCCACCCCGGCAACCGTGCCGATGACCCCGGTAAACGCGCCGCAGATGAAGAACACCCGCAACACGCTGCCTTCGGTCAACCCCATCGTGCGCAGAATGCCGATGTCGCGGCCCTTGTTCTTGACCAGCATGATCAGGCCCGAAATGATGTTCATCGCCGCGATCAGCACCAGCACCGACATGATCACGAACATCACGTTGTCCTCGATCGTCAGAGCCCGCAGATAGGCGCCCGAACTGTCCTTCCAGGTCCACAGCATCGCCTGCGGTCCCGCCGCGTTCAGGATCGGCAGGCCATAGCCCTCGATCTGGTCCGGCACCTCGACCATGACCTCGATCTCGTCCGCCATGCCTTCCTTGTTGAAGAAGGACTGCGCCTCGACAAAGGGCATGTAGATGCGGGTGGAATCAATGTCATAGCGCCCGGCGGTGAAGATATAGACCACCTCATAGGCGTTGGTCCGGGGGCTGACCCCCATCGGCGTCCGCGTTCCCTGGGGCGAGATCACCTTGACCCGGTCCCCGACCGTCACCCCCAATTCACGCGCGACCCCCGACCCCAGCGCGATGCCGTCCGTGAACCGCGCCAGATCCCCGATCGCCTCGGCCCCCTTGCCGACGCGCGGGATCGTCTCCAGATCCTCGGGCAACAGCCCGTAGACCTCGGCCCCGGTCGTGCGCTCGCCGTCGGTCACGATCACCTTTGCCCGGATCAGGGGGGCCGACCGCGTGACCCCCGGCACCTCGCGGATCGCCGCTGCCACCGCATCGGGCGCGGTGAAGCCCCGGATCAGCTGGCCCTCCGGCCCGACTTCGCCCGCCGAATAGACCGTGACATGCGCATTCGCGCCCAGGATCGTGTCAACAAACTCGGCCCGGAACCCGGCCCGCACCGCCAGCGTCAGGATCAGCGCCCAGACCGCCAGAGTGATGCCGATCAGGCTGATCCAGGTCATGATGCTGACCCCGCCTTCGGCCCGCCGCGCGCGCAGATAGCGCCAGGCGATCATGAACTCGAAGCGCGAAAAAGGTGCCGTTCTGGTCGCCATCTGCCCCTGCCTTTTGGTCGCGCGACCCTTACCCCTCTCCTTGCAAAGGTCAAGCCACGCTCCCGTCAGCGCGGATTTCCGCGCGCAGGCCTTGCCCAAGGGGACCACCCCAGGGCTTTCGCAGAAAACGCGCAATCCCGGCACGGGCTTTCTGCGGAAAACCCGGGGTCAGGCGGGATCAGGCCCGGACCACCTTCAGCGTGACCAGGGGCGACCCGCCGGTCATCCACAGCCGCACCCAGACCGGCAGTACCGCCTCTTGCGCCCGCGCGCCCACGATGTCGCCCAGATCGACAAAGCCCGTCCAGCCCAGGTCCCGCGCCAGACCCTGCACGGCGGCCTTGGCCCCCGCGTCGTTTCCGCTCAGGAACAGCTCATGCGCGCCCGGGATCAGGCTTGGCGTGACCATCACCGCCGCGGCCACCGTGTTGAACGCCTTGACCACCTTTGCCGCCGGGAATTCTGCCTGGATCTGCTCGCCAAGACTGGTCGCGCCGCTAAAGGCGGAGTCCAGAAAGGGCGGCATCCCGGCCGAGAAATCCAGCGGGTTGGCGACATCGACCAGCACCTTCCCCGCCAGGGCGTCGGCCCCCACCGCGCGCAGCGCCGCCAGCGAATGCTGTCCCGGCGTCACGTTGAAGACGACCTCGGCCCCGCGCGCGGCCGTGGCAAAGTCCGCGACCGCGCCGCCGGTCCTTGCGCTCCAGTCCGTCAAGGTCGCACCCTGCGGCCGCGCCTTGGCCAGTTCTTCAGCCGAAGGCGTCCGGATGCCGATCACCACCTGATGCCCCAGCGCGATCAGCGCCGCGCCCAAGGTCTGACCGACACCGCCGCCGCCGATCATTCCGATTTTCATTTCGCATCTCCAGGGTTATAGACAGACAGGTTCGTCTACTTCCCGAAGTACATACAGACAGGTCTGTCTACATGTCAACACCCATCGCCCTTCCCGCCAAGGACCGCATTCTGCAGGTTGCCGGGCGGCTGTTTCATGCCGAAGGCTACCGTGCCATCGGGATTGACCGCGTGATCGCCGAAGCTGATGTCGCCAAGGCCACGTTCTACAAGCATTTTCCCTCCAAGAACGACCTGATCGCCGCCTGGATTTCGCGGTCCGAGCAGCAGACCCTGCCCCATCTTCCGCCCGAAGACGGGCCAGAACCACTGACCGCCTATGTGCGTCACATGCTGGCAATTGCGCGCCGACCCAACTGCCTTGGCTGCGCCTATCAGGGCACCGCGGCCGAGTTTGCCGACCGGACGCATCCCGGCCATGCCGCCTCGATCGCTGTCAAGACGCGCGTGCTTGGCAGCCTTGCAACCCGCGCCCGCGCCCAGGGACTGCCCGATCCCGACGCGGTGGCGGAACAGGTGTTTCTCTTGCTGGAAGGCGTCTGGGCCGCCGTGCGGATGTTCGGTCCCGACGCCCCCCTTGCGCAGGCCGAGACCGCGTTCGACCGCCTGATCGGCTGATCCGACCGGACCCGCCCTGCGTATCCCTCCCACAATCGAAGGGTCACGCCATGCACCGCCGCACGCTTCTTGCCAGCCTTGCCGCCCTGCCCCTTGCGGCCTGCGCCGCTGCGCCGCTGCCGCCCGCGACCGACGGCCCGCCGATCACCCTTGTCTCCGCCTTCCGGGGTCGCACCACCGGGCGCGGCCATTTCCGCGTCTGGCTGACCGGAGACGAGCGCCGCTTCACCGCGCGTCTGAACGGCACCGTCACCGGCCGCGACGGCGCACGCACCCTGACCGTGGTCGAGGATTTCGCCTATGACGACGGCCAGCAGGACCGCCTGACCTGGGTCTTCCGCGAAACCGGTCCCGGCCGCTGGACCGGCAAACGCGAAGACACCGTGGGCGAAGCCACGGTGATCGAAGCCGATGGCCGCATCACCTTGACCTACACCGCGGATTTCCGCTCGCCCTCGGGTGTGACGCGGCTGGGGTTCCAGGACATCCTCTACGCCGCCCCGGATGGCACCATCGTCAACGACGCCGTCGTCTCCCGCGCGGGGGTCCCAGTCGCCTCGGTCCGCTTCGTGATCCGCCGCTGACTTGCCCTTCCCGCGCCCGGCTGGCAGTCTCCGCCCGGCAAGGAGACCGCCATGGGCAAGCGCTACCCCGACCTGCAACCCGACCAGATCGCCTTCATCGGCGACCAGCACCTTTATTTCACTGGCACCGCCGCCCCTGGCGCGCGCGTGAACCTGTCGCCCAAGGGGATGGATTCGCTGGCCATCCTTTCACCCAGCCGCATCCTGTGGCTGAACCTCACCGGCTCGGGCAATGAAACCGCCGCCCACCTGGCGCTTGATCCCCGCATCACGCTGATGTGGTGCAGCTTCACCACAAGGCCGCTGATCCTGCGCGCCTACGGCACCGCCCGCGCGATCCACCGGGGCGATCCCGACTGGGCCAGCCTGGCCCCGCACCTTCCCGACCAGCCCGGAGCCCGCCAGATCATCGACGTCGCCATCGACCTTGTGCAATCCTCCTGCGGGTTCGCCGTCCCCTTCATGGACTTCCGCGAAGACCGCCCCGTCTTGCAGAAATGGGCCACCGACAAGGGACCCGAGGGCCTGCGCACCTACTGGGACACCCGCAACCGCGAAACCATCGACGGTCTGCCCACCGGGATCGAGGCCAACCTGTGACCCCCCTTGCCGATCTTGAGGCTCTCGCCAACCCCTCAAAGGCCGCCGAGATGCTGGCCTACCACAAGGCTGCGCGCCCCTATCTGGGCGTGACCGTCCCGCAGATCGACGACCTGACCGACCGCTGGCGGGCCGATCTGACCCTTGACGACCGCCTGCAACTCGCCGCCGACCTCTGGAAGACGAACATCCACGAGGCCCGCATCGCCGCCGCCAAGCTTCTGACCCAGGCGCGCATCCGCCCCGACGATGCCGCCTGGGCCTTGATCCAAAGCTGGGTCCCCGATTTCGACGCCTGGGCCATCGCCGACCACGCCAGCATCGCCGGGCAAAAGCGCCTGGTGGCCGATCCCACCCGGCTTGCCACTGTCGAGACCTGGGTCACCAGCCCCCACCTGTGGACCCGCCGCGCCGCGCTGGGGATGACCCTGCCCTGGACCAAGCAGAACTTCCCCAAACCGGCCGAGCTTGCCGCCCGCGACCGCGTGCTGGACTGGTGCGCCCGGCTCGCCGACGACAAGGACTGGTTCATCCAGAACGCCGTCGCAGGGTGGATCCGCGACCTCGCCAGACATGACGCACCCCGCGCCCGCGCCTTCCTTGAAACGCACGGCCCACGCCTGAAACCCTTCGCGCAGAAAGAAGCCGCCCGCCACCTGCCGGACTGACGCTTTGCAGTTGCTCTTTTGCAAATACTCCGGGGGTCCGGGGGTTGGCCCCCGGCGACCAGCCAAGGGCACTTACGGCCCGTAGACCGCCACCTCCGGCAGATCGGTCAGCGACAGCCCAAGCGCCTGGAACGCCGCCAGCGACAGCAGCGCGCCCCCGGTGCCCGGACGCAGCTCCAGCGTCAGGCTCTTGCCCGCCGCCGTCTCGATCCGGCCCTGCACCGGGGCCGTGACCAGCGCCGTCGACAGCCACAGGCCCTGCTCGGCCGGGGGCCCCAGCGCCACGACCACCTTGCCCAAGGCCCGCTCGGCCCCCGCCGCCGGGGCCGCCAGCGCAGCCGCCTTCTCCTCGGCGCTTGTGGTGTCCAGCGCTTCGGCGCTGACCGCCCGCGCCCCCAGCGCCGTCGAGGCCATGGCCTCGCCGATTTCTGCGGCGGGTTGCGCATCGGACGGCCCGGTCACCGGCACCGGGCTTTGGGTCTTTTCGAACAGGCCGCAGCCGGTCAGCAGCAGCGCGATCAACGGGAACGTCAGGACATGTCTCATCCCGCAAGGCTACCCTGCCGCTTTGCGCACGGCAATCGCCGCTCGCGCACTTGTGCGCCCCCCCGCGCAGGCCTACCTTCGCCGCATGACCCCGCCGCCCATCACCCCACTTGTCGACCCCTTCGCCCGCGCGATCAGCTACCTGCGCGTCTCGGTCACCGACCGCTGCGATTTCCGCTGCACCTATTGCATGTCGGAGCATATGACCTTCCTGCCCAAGGCCGACCTTCTGTCGCTGGAAGAGCTTGACCGGCTCTGCTCCACCTTCGTGCGCCTCGGCGTGGAAAAGCTTCGCATCACGGGGGGCGAGCCTCTGGTCCGCAAGGGCATCCTGACCTTCTTCGAAGCGATGTCCCGCCACCTTGCCACCGGGGCCTTGACGGAACTGACCCTTACCACCAACGGCAGCCAGCTTTCCAAATTTGCCCAGCCCCTCGCCGACCTTGGCATCAAGCGCATCAATGTCTCCCTCGACACGCTTGACCCCGCGAAGTTTGCCGAAATCACCCGCTGGGGCCGCCTGCCCCAGGTCCTCGACGGCATTCAGGCCGCCAAGGCCGCCGGCCTCCGCGTCAAGATCAACGCCGTCGCCCTGAAAGGCTTCAACGAGGACGAGCTTTTCCCCCTTCTTGACTGGTGCGCCCGCGAAGACCACGACCTCACCTTCATCGAGGTGATGCCGATGGGCGAAGACATGACCGCCAACCGCCTTGACCAGTACTGGCCGCTGAAGGACCTGCGCGCCCGCCTCGCCGAGCGCCTCACCCTCACCGACCTGACCGAACGCACGGGCGGCCCCGCCCGCTATGTCCGGGTGGAGGAGACTGGCCAGAAGGTCGGCTTCATCACCCCCCTGACCCATAATTTCTGCGAAAGCTGCAACCGCGTGCGCCTCACCTGCACCGGAGAGCTTTACATGTGCCTCGGCCAGGAAGACATGGCCGACCTCCGCGCGCCCTTGCGGGCCAGCCCCGACGATGCCGCCCTTGAACAGGCGATCCACGCCGCCATCGCCCGCAAGCCAAAGGGCCACGACTTCGACTACAGCCGTCAAAAGGTGGCTGGCCAGATCACCCGCCACATGAGCCACACCGGCGGCTGACCCGGAATGCTGGCGCTCAGATGCTGCGTCTTCGCCGCCCTCATGCTCTTGCACCCCGCCTCCGCGATCTCGGGCCCCTGCATCCTGCCCGTCCAAGGCGAAGAGCCGCTCAGCGACGTCGAAGCCGAACAGCCCTACCGCCTTGCGACCGACCCGATCACCTTGCCGGGCTACAAGGGCTTGCTGGTCCGCCCACTCAATCGCCCGGACGACAGCAACTTTTATGAAATCACTGGCCGCAGCTACCGCCGCATCCCTATGCCTGCGCCGGGGTCAACCTACCTGGACAGCGAAAGTCTGCCCGTCAGCGGTGGCGCACAGTTTCTGTTGGGATGGGCAGGTCGGGTTGTCTGGCACCTTCCCGAAGGCTCCGACACGTGGCAGGACGCAGCGCCGGGGCAAACCTGGTGGGGCTATGCCTACGACCCGGGCGCGCAGGACCTTTACCTCTCCTTCGGCCCAGGGTCTCCGATCCTGCTTTGGGATGGCACGGCCTTTGTCCCGGCTGGGCCAATGCCGACCGTTTACCGCGACGCAGTCTCGCGGATGTCCGCAGATGCCCTGCCCGCAGCGATCCTGTCGCTTCCCAAGGCTGGCGGGACGTTTGCAATCGCGCGCGCGCTTCGCAACGAAAACTGGCGCAGCCTTTGGTTCCGGCCTTTCGGCGGCGACTGGACCCTGATTGCCGACAAGCTGGCGCTGGACAAACTGGCCCCCGGTTCAAGCTATCCGGGACCATTCCACGATGTCGATGTCTCGGACGACGGCCAGACCGTCCGCCTCTTCGCCGGGCATCCGCGCGAAGCAAGCGTTCTTCTGCGCAAGACTGCGAACGGCTGGGCCCTGGACAGCGCAGCACCGTACCAGTCATGGGTCAGCCATCGCAGCAGCGGCGTCCGCCTCGCCTGGATCGGCGAGAGTCAGCAAGACCTGACCGCGCCCTTCCTCCTGTTCTTCACGCGCCCGGTGACGCCCGTCCCGCCCGTGCTTCATGCCCTCGACCCGGGCACTCTGACCCCGCGGCCCCTGCCCGGAATCGCGCCTACCCTGTCGGAAACCGAAACCAGCGTCCTCTATCTTGGCTCGATCAAGGACTTCCCTGGCCTGGAGCCGCTTCTCGTGCGCGCTGACGTGGGATGGCACGCCTTCGACGGCACGACGCTGACCGGCGTCCCGGCGCTTCGAACTGACGCAGTCGGCCACATCGCCAGCGTCGGCCCATTGGTTCTGATGCAATCGCCTGACGGGGTCTTCGTCCTGGACAAGACCCTTACCAGCCGTCACGTCGCCAGCTTTCCCGTGGCGGAACCGCGCATCTCGACTGTCGAGATCGTGCATATCGCCGCCGCACAGCTTTTCGTCGCGGTGGAACGGCGCAGCGCAACTGTCTACGTCTCGAACGACTTCGAAAGCTTCCGCCGCGTGATTTCTCCCACGCCGATCACACGACTTGTCGCGCAGCTTCCGGACCGTCCCGGACTGCTTCTGGTCGGCGCAGATGGCCTATACACATTCGAGGCCGACTGTCCGGCGCAAGGCGACTAGATGCCCAGCGCCTTACTCCTGCGTCGGACGGCACGGCGCCTCTTTCCCCGATTCGCCGTCCAAGGTTAACAGTGCAAGACCAATGGGTGCGTAGAGACGGAAGGAAGACGCAAGAAAGACGGGAAAAAGACCCGTCTTCTCCCCCTAAGCCTCTGGATTAACTCAGCGTTCCCAGGGCCTTGCAGGAACCTTCACACTCACGCCGACCGGCCCCCTCCGACCGGCGGGGTGGGCGGGTGGGCGCCGGTTGGAGGGGCCTTTCACTTCGTCAGGATCAGCTTGCCCGCCCGGGTGATCCGCAGGCTGTAGACCTGCCCGTCCAGCACGATCCGCGCCAGCGATCCGCCCTCGGTCAGCGCCCGCGCATCATGCACCGGGGTCGCATCCGTCGTCAGCCAAAGATCGACCTGGGCGTTCATTTCCCCGCCTCCAGCCGCGCAATCATCGCCTCCAGCATCGGGCCCGGGAACATCCCGTTCGCCGCGCTCAGCAGCAAGTCCAGAAAATCGGCACGCGGGGCCGGACCGGGTAAGGGCATGGTGAACTCCACCTGTTCGAAGGACACCGGGCGTGTCCCGGACCTGATCCGGGGCTGGCTGGGCAGATGCGGCTTAACCTGACTAATTTAGTAAGCCATGTCAACCGCACATTCCGCTGGCCCCCCGCGCACCCGCTCCGTATCCTGCAGGTCGGACCCGATGCCATGACCCAAGACCCCGCCGGAACCCTTCTGTCCCTGCCCCCGCCCAGCGCCAGCATCGCCGCGCTGACCGGATGGCTGCACGATCACTGGGGCCTTGCCGGGCATCTGTCTCCGCTTACGTCCGAACGGGACCAGAACCACCGGCTCGACACCCCGGATGGCGCTTTCACGCTGAAGCTCGCCAACCCGGCCGAGCCTGAAAATCTGACGCAATTCCAGACCATTGCCCTGCAACACAGCGCCAGGACCGTCCCTGAATTGCCCCTCCCTCGGGTGATTCCGGCTCGCGATGGCCGGGCGATCATTCCCACGCCGGACGGCGCGCTTCGCCTTCTCACCTGGCTGCCCGGCACGCCCCTTGCGCATCTGCCCCGCACGCCCGCGCTGGCCGCCGCCATCGGCGTGGCGCTGGGTCGGCTGGACGCGGCACTGGCCGATTTCCGGCATCCGTCGGCCGACCATCACATCCTGTGGGACATCCGCAACGCGCCCGACCTTCTGCCGTTGACCCCGGCGCTGCCGGACGACCTGCGCCCCCGGGTCGCAAGCTTTCTTGATCACTTCCGCACCCGGACCGCCGCCGCACTGGCCAACCTTCCCCGCCAGGTCATCCACGGAGATTTCAATCCCCACAACCTCCTGGCCGACCCGGCCCGCCCCACCACGCTGACCGGCATCCTCGACTTCGGCGACATGACCCTGTCCCACCGCATCTGCGATCTGGCCGTGGCGGCGTCCTACCTGATCGACCCCGCCGATCCGATCGCGCTACTGGGGCCGCTGACCTTGGCCTACCATCAGGCCAACCCCCTG
The DNA here is from genome assembly GCA_029567145.1 of Pseudomonadota bacterium. Taxonomy (GTDB): domain Bacteria; phylum Pseudomonadota; class Alphaproteobacteria; order Rhodobacterales; family Rhodobacteraceae; genus Tabrizicola. The sequence continues at coordinate 3,296 of JAKQLM010000618.1, read as the reverse complement.
ACGGCAAACGAAATCGCACTTCTCCCCGACCTGATCACCGCCCGCCTTGTCACCACGCTTGTGATCTCTGCCTGGCGTGCCGCCCGCTACCCGGACAACGCGCCCTACATCCTGCGCAACGCGCCCACCTCCCGCGCGGGCCTTGCCGCGCTGACCGATCCCCAGGCGCTTGCCACCGCCCTGCTTCACGCCTGCGAAAGGCCCACCGCATGACCCGCCCCACCAGCCGACAGACCACGATGCTGAACGCCTATTCCCCCGGCGCCGGGCATCTCTTGCCGCAGGACGACGCGCTTGCCACCCGCCGCGTCAAGGCGATGGGTCCGGCCTATCGGCTGTTCTACGAAACCCCCGTGCATCTGGTCCGGGGCCAGGGCGTCCATCTTTATGACCCGCAGGGCAACGCCTATCTCGACTGCTACAACAACGTCGCCTCGGTCGGCCATTGCCACCCCCGCGTGGTCAGGGCCCTGTCCGATCAGGCCGCCACTCTGGCCACCCACACGCGCTATCTCCACGACGGCATCCTGACGTATGCCGAGCGTCTGCTGGCGCTTTTCCCCGCGCAACTGTCCCATGTGATGTTCACCTGCACGGGCAGCGAGGCGAACGACCTTTCCCTGCGCATCGCCCGCGCGGCGACGGGCGGCACCGGGATCATCGTGACCGACAACGCATATCACGGCGTCACCCTCGCCACCGCCGAGATGTCGATGTCGATCGGCCCCGCCGTCGCCCCCGGACCCACTGTCTACCCGATCCCGGCACCCTCGGCACAGAACTACCCCAACGGCATCGCCCAGGGTTTCGCGCAGGCCGTCACCGACGCCTGCGACCGGATGGCGGCGCAGGGCGTCAAACCCGCCCTTCTCATCGTCGACACGATCTTCTCCTCGGACGGAGTCTTTCCCGACCCCACGGGCTTTCTCGCCCCTGCCGCCGCCGCAATCCGCAAGGCGGGCGGCCTTTTCCTGGCCGACGAAGTTCAGCCCGGCTTTGGCCGCACCGGGTCGCATGTCTGGGGCTTTCAGCGCCACGGGGTGACCCCCGACATGGTTTCGATGGGCAAGCCGATGGGCAACGGCTATCCGCTTGCGGGCCTGGTTCTGAAACCCGAAACCATCGCCGAGTTCGGCGCAAAGGCGCGCTATTTCAACACCTTCGGCGGCAATGCCGTCGCGGCTGCCGTAGGCCTTGCCGTGCTGGACGTGATCCGGGACGAGGGCCTGCAACAGAACGCCGCCACGGTCGGAGCGGCCTTCGCCGACGGCCTGCGTGCCCTTGCCACCCGGCACGACGCCCTTGGCGAAACCCGTGCGGCTGGCCTGTTCATCGGCCAGACGATCCTGCGCGACGGCCAGCCCGACCCCGCCCGCACCGCGCAGCTGGTGAACGGCTTGCGCGACCAGCGCATCCTGATCAGCTCGACCGGGCCGCAGGGCGACAGCCTGAAAATCCGCCCGCCGCTGCCGTTCAGCCTGGCCAATGTCGATCAGGTCCTGTCCACGCTCGACCGGCTGCTGCCAACGCTCTGACGGCCTGGCGACCAGCCCTGCCCTGCCCCGGCGTCCCCACCCGAGGAGGAGGGCGCCAGCCCCGACGACGTGACAAAAGACTTGCGCGGCAGCGCTCAATTCCGAAACCGCCCCAACCCGCATGGTCAACGGGGCAGAACGTCCGCGCCGCCCGCAGGCAGCCCATTGCACGGCAAGACGATCCGGCGACCCCTGGCTGCAGGCCGCTCAGCCCAGGGCGTAGCCTGCCCCCCGCACCGTCCGCACCGGATCGGCCCCGCCGAACTGCATCAGCGACTTGCGCAGCCGCCCCACATGCACGTCCACGGTCCGGGTATCGACATAGATGTCCCGCCCCCAGACCAGGTCCAGCAACTGCTCGCGGGAAAACACCCGGCCGGGGCGCTCCATCAGCGTGACCAGCAGCTTGAATTCGGTCGGCCCCAGTTTCAGCACCTTCTCGCCCCGGTAGACGCGGTGGCTTTCGGGGTCCAGCCGGATATCCTCATGCTCCAAGACCACCCCGGCGGTCGAAGGGCGCACCCGCCGCAGTTGCGCCCGGGCGCGGGCCATCAGCTCCAGCACGGAATAGGGTTTGATCACATAGTCGTCCGCCCCGGTTTCCAGACCCCGGATCCGGTCGACTTCCTCGGCCCGGGCCGACAGCATGATGATCGGGATCAGGCGCGTCTCGGGCCGCATTTTCAGCCGGCGGCACACCTCGATCCCGCTGACCTTGGGCATCGTCCAGTCCAGGATGATGATGTCGGGATCTTCTTCGTCGACCAGGATCATCGCGTCCTCGCCGTTGTCGGCCTGGGTCACCGCAAAGCCCTCGGCCTCCAGGTTGTAGGCCAGGACCGTGCGCTGCGCCGGCTCATCCTCGACCAGAAGCACCCGTGGTTGTCCGCCCTTTGCCATCGTCACCCCCCCAATGCCGCGCCGCCGGTGCTGTCCACCTTGGGCCGTTCGTCGTCGGGCAGGTCGCCCGTCACCAGATAGATCACCTGCTCGGCTACCGCCGTCGCATGGTCACCGACCCGCTCGATGTTCTTGGCGATGAAATGCAGATGCATGCAGGGCCCGATGTTGCGCGGGTCTTCCATCATGTGCGTCAGGAACTCGCGGAAGATCGAGTTGTACATCTGGTCGATATCCCGGTCGCGGGTGCGCACATCCTCGGCCAGCTTCACATCGCGGCGGATATAGGCGTCCAGCGCGTCGGTCAGCATCTGCACCACGACCTTGGCCAGCCGCCGGATCGCCCCCGAGGCGCCGGGGACCTGGGTCATCTGGGTCAGGACGGCGGTCCGCTTGGCCAGGTTCTTGGCATAGTCGCCCGACCGTTCCAGCGCGGCGGCGATCTTCATCACCGTCAGCACCGTGCGCAGGTCACCCGCAGCCGGGGACCGCAGCGCCAGAAGCTGGGCACAGGCGGTGTTGATCTGGTCTTCCAGCGTATCCACAGCGGCATCGCCCGCCCGAACCCGCTGGGCCTGGTCCTCGTCGCGGGTGTCCAGCGCCTCGGCAGCGTCCAGAAGCGCGGTTTCGACCAGCCCGCCCATGCGCATGACCAGCGCCTGGACCGATTCCAGATCGCGGTCGAACGAGGAAAGGATATGCGCCGTGTTCATCTGTCTCTCCTTACCCGATGCGCCCGGTGATGTAGGCTTCGGTCCTGGGGTCCTTCGGGTTGGTAAAGATCGCGGGCGTGTCGCCGTATTCGACCAGGTTCCCGAGGTGGAAGAACGCGGTCTTCTGGCTGACCCGGGCGGCCTGTTG
>JAKQLM010000594.1 GCA_029567145.1 Pseudomonadota bacterium | reverse complement strand
ACGCGCTTCGGGTCGGCGTGGGTGAACAGCGCCGGGTGCGACATCATCTCGTGGTAGAGGAAGTTGTCGCGGGTGGTCAGCATCATCGCGCCGTCGATCAGCATGATGTTGCCCCAGTCGGTGCTCTCGTAGATCTCGATGAACTGGAACGGCGACTGCACCTCGTCCAGCTTGCGGGTCACGCGGAAGCCGATCGACGAGCCGGCCTTGTCGAAGTTCTCGTGCAACCAGGTCGGTTCGGTCATCTTCGTGTCCTGAAGTTTTGCTCGTCATCCCCGCGGAGGCGGGGATCCAGCCTTGGATATTCGGTCGGAAAGCTGGTTACACAGCCATTCGGCTGCGAAAGCTGCCCGCCTTCCCGGGAATGACAGCGATGGGCGCGGATTGTAACGGAGCGGGCGTTACCGCCGTGACTGCAGGTCATACAATGCCGATCCCCCTGCCGTTGGTGTTCCCGACATGACCGACTGGTCGCCCGACCTGGCCCGCAAGACCTACTCGATCCCGCATTGGTCGGACGGCTATTTCGATGTCGACGACCGGGGTCGCATCGTGGTGCGGCCGAAGGGCGCCAACGGTCCGGTCATCCCCCTGCCCGACGTCATCGACGCCTCGCTGGCGCAGGGCGGCAACCTGCCGGTGCTGGTGCGCTTTCCGGACATCCTCGGCGACCGCCTCGGCAAGCTGCAGGGCGCGTTCGCGCAGGCGCGCACGGACTGGGACTACGCCGGCGGCTACACCGCGGTGTATCCGATCAAGGTCAACCAGCACCAAGCGGTGGCCGGCACCCTGGCCAGCCACCATGGCGAGGGCTTCGGGCTGGAAGCCGGCAGCAAGCCGGAACTGATGGCGGTGCTGGCGCTGTCGCGGCCGGGCGGGCTGATCGTCTGCAACGGCTACAAGGACCGCGAGTACATCCGCCTGGCGCTGATCGGCCGCAAGCTGGGCCTGCAGACCTTCATCGTCATCGAGAAGCCGTCGGAGCTGGAGATCGCTCTGGAAGAAGCGGCCGCGCTGGGCGTGAAGCCGGGCCTGGGCGTGCGCATGCGCCTGGCCTCGCTCGGTTCAGGCAAGTGGCAGAACAGCGGCGGCGACAAGGCCAAGTTCGGGCTGGACCCGCGCCAGTTGCTCACCCTGTGGAAGTCGCTGCGCGACGCCGGCATGGGCGACTGCCTGCAGCTGCTGCATTT
>JAKQLM010000543.1 GCA_029567145.1 Pseudomonadota bacterium | reverse complement strand
GACCTTCGCTGCGCGCGCCGGCCGTCTTGTCGCCGAGCGGGACGAAGGGATGCGAGTGCGTTCCCGCGAACAAAGGGATGATCGGAACGCGCACCAATCAGCTCCGATCCTCGCGCGCCTTCGGCCGCTTCCACGCGAGCCGAAAGGTGCGTGCCTCGTCGTCGGTCTGGAACAGCGCCGGGCGAAACAGCGCAGGGAAAAGCGGGCTGTCGATCTCCAGGGCGATGTAGTCCCCCGCGCGTTCGCCGACACGTTTCCACGCCCCGCCGATCTCGGGGCCGTCCTCGTCGTCGAGGTGGATGCGATAGGCCGGCGTGTTCTCGCCGTCGCCCGGCTCGATGGCGACGAGCGCGATTGCCTCGTCAATGCCGAACAACCGGACGCGGCCGGCGTAACCGTTGGCGGTGGGTTCAAAGATATTGGCGGGCATTGTCAGTCTCCTTGTGATTGGTTGGGTAAGCGCGAAGTCAGTGCGTCGGCGCGCGCCACTCGTAGCGGCCGACGCCTTCCTCATCGGTCCAGAGCGGGACGGCTCGGCCGATGACGGAGCTTGCGGGGATGGGTCCGAAGTAACGGCCGTCCAGGCTGTCGCGGACATCCCAATTCATGAGGAAGATTTCGCCGGGCGCGATGACGCGGCAGCCCTGCCAGGCGGGCAGTTCACGGCCGATCCGGTCGCGCTCCAGCGCCTCGCCCATCTCGATCCCGTCAACCGTGATCGTGCGGCCGGCGCGGCAAACCCGCTGCCCTGGAAGGCCGACGACGCGCTTCAACAACGGCACGCCGCGTCCGACATAGCCGCGCTGCACCATGAAGGCGGCGAGCGGTTCGGGCGACATGACCGCGACCAGCTCGGGCACCTCGATCCGGTCGGCCGGCTCGACGGTGTAGAAGCCTACCGGCGCGCTGGCCGTGGCGTTCCAAATGAGTTTCGTCGGCGTCTCGATGGCGCTTGCGACGGCAACGCCCATCGCGGCCAGCGCCGTGACGGCGAGATAGCGGCGGCGCGTCACGGGTCGATCCTCCGACGCCCAATCCACGCCGCATGTCGTTCCGGCGTGTAGTCGCTCGGCTCCAGATTGGCGGCTAGGCGGTTGTGCGCGTGTCGCCAGTAGTCCGGCGACACGTCGGCCGGGTCGAGGCCTAGCGCCTCCACGGCGTCGATGACGGCAAGTGCGCGCTGCACTTTCGGCCAGCCGTCCAGGCGTAACAGGATGTCGGCCCCAGGCCGGACGAAGGGCAATGTCTGGAACGGCTCGCCCCGACCGATGGCCCGCGCGATGTCGATGCGTGAAATGATCGTGCCGTGCTCGCCGGCCGCCCAGCGGACGAAGGCGAAGATGTTGTTCGGCGCGAAGCCGACGACGCTTCGGCGACGGTCGATGATCTGTTCGTAGCTCTTGCGGCCGAAGCGTATCCAGTGCTCGACCTTGCGTTTCTCGAAAGTCAATTCGACAAGCGTGGTGAAGGGCGCGGGTCCGTCCGGCAGCGGACGGCCGTGCGCGCTGCGATGGGCGCGACGGGTCATTGTTCGTCTCCGGTGATGGCTTGGGGGTTGCGCGGGCGCACCGCGTCGAGCGCGGGCGTCATGGTTCGCCTCGCTCGGCGGCACCGGCACCACGCCTCGCGTGTGCGCGCGTCAAAGAAGAAAAGTTAGATTCTCTGTTAGACTCTAAGTTAGCGGTCGGATTGCGCGTTTCAGGCCAAAGCGTTAGCTGGGGTTCGTGCGCCTGATCTGCCGATAGGGTTGCGCCTGATGTGCCGATACCCCGTGCGCCTGATGTGCCGATGGCGTTCACACCGTTATCAACAGGCACTGTGGACAGGTTTACCGGGCGGATGCGAAGCAGCTCACGGCCGTCTTCCCGCTCGATCTGGAGTCGATAGCCAGGAAGCGGCTGGCGGGCCGCGATGCGGCGCAAGTCGAGCGCGAAATCGGACGGCCGTGCGAGGCTGCCGGATTTCTGATGAAGGTGCGCAAACTCGAACAGCCAGCCATGGCGCTGGCGGCCGGCGTGCTTACGGGCGACGCGGTAAAGCCAACGCTCGATGCCGCCTGTCAGCCGGAAATAGGCCGGGTCGATGGTCAGGACCAACGAGCGGTCGATGACGCTGTTGTAGAACCATTCGGGCAGGACAAATTCCATGCCCTCGACGCGGCCGGCGCGCGTCGTCATTTCCTCCCACTCGTTGATCCATGAAAATTGCCGGCGACGCCAATGCGGGCCGTTGCGGATGGTAGTGGCGATGACGGTCGATTGCAGTCGCGCGAGCGCGGCTTTCAGGAGCAGGTATTGATGGTTGCCGGTCGGCCGCCCGATGGCGCGCAGTAGATGGTAAGGCGTGAAGCGGACGAAGCGTGACGTGGTGAGGCCGTTGTTTTCGGCCGCGACGATCTGCGAGGCCGCCCATATCAGCACGTCGGCGTCCCATATGGTCGCCATGCCGTGCTCGGGCATCCCGAACACCTGCACCTCGACATCGGCGGCTTTGTAGAAAATCGGCTTGGTGCGCGGCGTCTTCGCAAGGGAGAAGAACGGCCGCTCCATCAAATCGCGCTGGTCGCGCGGTGCGGCGTCGCCGGTCGCGACCACGAAGGGGTCGAGTCGGCTGCGTTCGCTGGCGTCGGCCGGCTGCGCGGGGCTATGGTCGTCCTCGCGCAGCATTCAGCAATCGCCCAGCTCTTTGGGCGTGAGCGGACGCGCGGGAAAAACCGTGCCGGCGTTCTTGTCGCGGGTGGATTTGCGCGTGCCGACCGCGCTCCAGGCTTCAAGGTCGCGGACGGTGTAGAGGACACGGCCGCCGATCTTGCGATAGGTCGGGCCGGTGCCGTAGGTGCGGTGCTTCTCAAGGGTGCGGACGGACAAGCCGAGAAAGCGCGCGGCTTCCTGTGTGCGAAGTAGGCGCGGCGGCAGGTCCGCATTGCGGCGGATGGCCATAAGATCACCTCTGGTTCGGTTGACGTGGCCGCCGAAAACTTCGGCGGGCTGTGGCGAACCATGGCGAGGGATCGGCGGCGCGTAGCGTGCCGCATTTGCGCCTACGCGCTGGCGGCACCCCTTGGGGAGCGGCGGCAAGCCGAAAAGACGAAGACTTTCGCGGGCGGGTCGGTTAAGACTGAACGCGGAGCAGGACGCGCTGCTTCGGGGCTTAGTAACCCCTCATGACTAGGTAGGTGTCGCCGAACTGGCACCACTCTTCGACCTATGGTCGGGGAGCCTGCGGCGTATGCAACAGGTTCTCCGAACTAAAGGCCGTGGGGCCGTGTCATGCGGTTACTAACTCCCCGATCACCAGAGTCAGAGAGCACCGTTTGCGGGGGCGCACCGCAAACAAACCCTCTCGGATACGGGGAAACGGCCATGCGAGTGCCCGTCGAACTTGATCCCGATGTGGACGACGAAGCGCCAGCGGGAAACGACATAACGCCTTATGACGAACAGCATTACGTCACCTATCTGCGCCTTCTCGACGCGAAGGCCGAAGGTGCGGACTGGAAGGAAGTCGCGCGAATCGTGCTGCATCGCGATCCGGTCGGCGATGAAGCGCGGACGCGGCGATGCTGGGAAAGCCACCTTGCCCGCGCCCAATGGCTTTCACGCGAAGGCTATCGTCGCATCTTGGAACAGGCTGTCGCGGCCGGGCGCTGATCGTTGCCGGTTTTTCACTCGGCAGGCGATTTGATCGGATAGTGCAGCAATAGGCGGTAGCCGCCCCTCATCATTTTCAGGCCGTGCGCGACCAATCGGCGGGCCTGGTTCTTGCGGGGGTCGGCTTCCCAATCCTCCTTGGTCCCGCGAAAGCCAAACAGGACTTCCGCGATGGTGCGATAGCTTTCGCCTCGCAAGCGGGCGTCGAGCGCGCGCAGGGACAGGATATGAAACTTGCGGAGCTGCGCCGGCATGGTGCGGAAGTCCGCGCCGGGCGCTCGCCCATTGAGGGACCGCCAAAGTCGGCGGGCGGCATGGGCGCGAAGCTCCATGAAAGAATCCATCGGAAGGGATACGGCATAGAAGGCCGCTGCGTCGGGCACGGCCTGGGGCAGCCAGAATTGATGCGCGACGCCATCCACATTCCAGATGCCATGCCACCCATCCGCCGCGTGCCGTAGGTCGAGGTCGGACAGGTGCGCCAGCGTCACTATAGGTTCCGTCGCCCCGTCACGGTGCTGCACCGGGGACAAGAGAACCGCTTGCGGCTGGAGACTTGGAATCCAGAACAGGGATTGCCGATCAGGCGGCGTTTCGGGATCGCACGGGAAATCGCAAACCCCAACGCTGCGAGAATCCATCAAGCTGGTCGCCGGCTGGCTCCTTCACCTGGGATATTGTTTGGAAGTCGCGATGATAGTCCTCATGGCGACGAAGATACTCCCAAGCGAAACCGGCGGGGGGAATAGCTTTCGCGTGCCCGTAAGCCGCCGGCGCACGCCAATCAATGCTAAGCATGGCGTCACCTCCCTATGCCGGGCGGCGCAGGGCAACGCCCGGATAGAGAGTTTCCGAAATCGCCAACACTGGATATAGCTGGAGTTATACGGAATGTTGTTCGTGCAGGCCGCGCATTTATAGTTATTTTCTTCTTAACAACATTTCTGTGATTTTACTAGTCTGCGAGGTCGTGCGTGTTGCCTTGCCCGCTGGCGCAGGCAAGGCAACCCAAGTCTCACCTGTTGGAAAAAATATGCACCTCGTCACGAGCGGTTTCTATCGTGAAGAACTCGCCGCCCATTTCGGCGTCGCGGGCCATTGCCTCCCAATCGACATAGTAGCGTAGGGCTTCGGGGATCGTGACGCTCTCGGCGGTCAGCTCCTCCATATAGTCCGCAAGGCTGGTGAACTGGCCGTGATAGCAGTCCTGCAAGGTGCTCTCGGCCTGGTCGATGTCGCCTATGAACTGCTCCAGCAATCCAGCGCCTAGCGCGCCATGCTCGGCGATGAAAGCACCCATCCGCGCCACGCTCTCGATGCCGGCATATTCCTTGATAGTGACGCCCTCAAAACCTTCATAGTCGTGGATGGCATAATCCTCCGCGCCCTTGATCGGCGAGCGCGCAAGCATCGCGGCAATCTCGTCCCTAATCTCGTCGGCGTCCTGATCCGCGTCGATCCAGGCACCATGCAGATAGCCGTTGTTGTAGGCTGCGAGGCAGGCGACATAGATGCGGGGATTGCTGTCGGTTGCGCTGGTCATGTCTCTGTTCCTTCGGGTGTTGGGTTCAGAGCAGCGAAGCGCCGCTCCTGAACCCTTGCCCGGCGGCGAGCCACGGGTAGCAAGGCGCAGGAGAAGTCTTTGGCACCGTGGAATAAATGGAGGGGACCCGCTTGCGGGGAGCGGGCCGTTTATGCCGCGAAAGGGCAAAGAGTTTTCTTGCGCCGCGCGAGGGCAACGCCCTTAGCAATCTCTCGAAAAAGAAAATCAGCAGGCCGGACTACCATGCGTCCGGTTCTCCATATTTCCAGGCGGTAGGTGTCGAACGACGCGGCGACAGCCGCGCCGACCCGGAGGCGAACGCGCTTCCAAATTGCGCCGTAGTGAGCCGGAGGGTCGCCAGTGACAAAGCCCCGGCGCTTTAGCGCCGGGTCAATTTGATATTACGCCGTTGGATTAGCGAACGGGCGTGGGTCCGCTGGCCGAAGGTGCTGCCAGTCGCAGCAAGGCCGAAATCCCGACAAAGCCGCCTCCGATGATGCAGAAGATTTGCCGCCAGATTTCGGACGGGACCGATTCCTTGGTGACGCCGTGGACCAGCGCATAGCCGGCCACGGCAGCGGGTGCAGCGAAGATCAGCGCCACGGCGAGGCGCAGGATCGGGGAGCGTAGCGAGTCAAAGAGAAGCGCCAGGACGCCGAAGGCTGCGCCGGCCGCGACCAACCCGACCAAGCCCGCGCCGATCAAGCCGGAGCCGGTCTGATAGGCGAACTGCGCGGCCGTCAATCCGAGCATGAAGGGCAGCGCATAGACCGCGAGCGTATAGGCTGCGACGCAAAGCATTGCGATCAATACAACGCTCATTATCATTACGACGGCCATGGCTCTGCTCCTTTACGACTGGCGCGGTTCGCTCTTTCTTGCTCCTTCGCGTGGCGATGCGCCTATGATGACGGTCCTCGTTTATTCTGTCGACCGCGAACATGGCTTTCTCGCGCAAGCCTGCGAAACAAGCGTGATTAAACAGAAGCGGCCGGAAACCTGCTGAGATTTCAGCAGATTCCGGCCAATTTTCATGGTTCATTTTGGAGGGCTATGGAGTAAACGTAGTGCTCATCGGTATCCCGCACGTCCCGCCACTTACCCCCAGGTTTGACACCGTTCCTGCCCACCTGACCGGATGGCATCCGCAGGGGCGCATCCGTGCCCGGTGTGGCTGTTGCGGGATGGATATGTGTCCGGTGTGCGGGGCCTGCTCTTTGCATCAGTCGCGGTCTGCGACGAACGGGTGGGCCGGGTCTGCGTGGGCAGGACAGGGCACAACCGCGATTGCGGCTGCAGGGATCGCCCGGCGGCCCGTTGTCGGGCCGCCGGACAAGGGATCGATCGGATCAGTCGAAGACCGCCGCGATGTCGCGGACGCTGGTGCCTTCCTTGATCTCGCGCAGGCGGGCGTAGATCAGCGCCACGGCAATCGAGCCAAGCCCGGTCCCGATCGAGCTGATCACCGAGAACAGCAGCACCGCGACCACGATCGTCGCCATGCCATCGCCAAGGGCGACAAGCACCAGACCGACGATGAACCCGGTCACAAGGCCGATCAGGACGTTGATGATCAGGATCAGGAAGGTCGCGCCAAGGATCGGCCAGCGATATTCCTTGGTCAGGGCCGCGCTGCGGCCAAGACCGCCGAAGCCGACCTTTTCGATCACCACGGCGGCGGGCATCATCGAGAACACCGCATAGATCCACAGGCCCGGAATGATCAGGGCAATGAAGCCGAATGCAATCATGATCCCCGACGCGATGCTGAGGATCGCAATCGGCACGGCCGCCGACATTGCCGGGTTGACATATTGGCCCAGCTTCAGCGGACGGCTGAGCTTGGCGTCATAGGCCATCTGCACCAGAAGTGCGGTCGAAATGCCGTAGGCGACCATCTGGATGATGGTCGAAAGGATCGTGGGGATGACCGAGCCGAAGCCGTCATAGACCGGCTGGCTGAGGCCCAGGGCGACCTCCCACCCCGTCAGCAGACCCGACAGGACATAGCCGATCAGCGTCGGGATCAGGGCCAGCAGGATGACGGACACAAAATGCCGCATCAGGATGGAAAAACTTTCGCTGACGATGGCACCGACACCCAGTGGTGCGCCCGTCTGAACATTGGCGGAATAACTCATCATGCTTCCTTTTTGCAGATGTTGGACCGGGCGCGGCCGTCAATCCGCACCACCGGCAGCCACCTCACGGCTGCGTGAGGCCAGTTGGGCGCATCTTGCGCCTGTCTTCAAGTGTTTTGGTCCCGCGAAGGCGGACAAGACGGTAAAAACCTACCCCGGCGTGCCTGCCGAGGTTTCGGTCTGGGCGTGGTGCTTGTCGGCGCGGCGGTCGCCGAAAAGCTGGCGCTGTTCCAGATGCGCGCGCTGCGCGGTGTAGAAGGCGCGCAGGAAAGCTTCGTGATCCCGGGGCGGAACCGGGTCGGCAAACCCGATCTTGCGGCGGACCTTGTCGATGATCTGAGCCATGGTCTGCCGGTGCCCGTCCAGAGATGCGCCGGACAGGCTTCGGCTGTCGACACGCAAGAGCCCCTCAAGCGTCTGCAGTTCGAACGCGCCATAGTGGTCCAGCTGGTGCGCCAGGAACACCAGCTTGCGGCCTTCGTCCTGCAGGATCGGCGTTTCGCGGGCCAAGTCCTGCAGAAGGACCGGCTGCGGCAGGTGGATCACATGCGTCCCCGCCATGATGTCGCCCAGCCGCTGCCGGTGCGGGCTGAACAGCGGGATCAGGAACGCCATCGCGACCCAGGCCAGCCCGATCAGCGACCCCAGGGGCGAGGTCTGATCCAGCGACAGAAGCAGGGTCGCGGGCAAGAAGATCTCGGCCTCTTTCATCAGGTTGCGCAGGACGATGGCGTGGGTCTGCAGCGACCGGCCATCGTGCGAGACGACCTTGATCTTCATCATCCGCTTGCCAAGCGTCTGGCCGTTCCAGGCCAGCTCGGTCACGACATAGTAGGGAATGCGGGTGATGAAGAACAGCATGGAGCCGATGCCGAACAGGGTCTGCGGCGAGGTAAGGTCCAGCAGCGCCAGCAGGATCAGGATGCAGCCGGCGGCCAGCAGGGTGATCACGATGTCGGTAATCTGTGCAGCCATCCGCACGCCGATCCCGGCCACGCGCAGGGTCAGGGGCACGCCTTCGGGCGACAGGATCGTGTCGGGCGACGGGCGGTCCTTTCGGCGGCGGCGCAAGAGCCTCATGCGCGGCTCCGTCCGGCCAGAAGGATCCAGGTCAGCCACAAAAGCCCGATCCCCCAGCCCAGCACATAGCGGGTGGTCATGTCCTGCACCATCTGGCGCGCGAACCCTTCCAGAAGCGCCGCGACGACCAGCATGACGGCGGCGACCAGCGCCAGCTTGACCGCGTCCCTGCCCGCAAGCCTGAGGGCGGCGCTGCGGCTGCGCCTGCCGGGAAACAGCAGCGCCGCGCCCAGTTGCACGCCCCCGCCACAGGCGATGCAGATCGCGGACAGCTCGGTCACGCCATGGATCGACAGCCAGCCCCCCATGTCCCAGCCCAGCCCCCGGTCAACGTGCAGCGCCAGCATCGCCCCAAGCCCAAGGCCGTTGTAGAAGGTCAGCACAATGGCCGGGGCGCAGAGGAAGACGCCCAGCCCGAACACAAAGATCGCGATGCGGGTGTTGTGCGAAAACAGAAAGCTGGCAAAGGCCCCGAGGCCCGAATGGTCGGCGCTGGTGTCATAGATGACGGACCGCAAATAGCCGGTCGTCGCCTCGGGTGTGCGCCCCCCGGCCAGTTCCGTGGGGATCAGCACGAAGTACCAGGCCTCGCTTTCAAAATAGAGCAGGTAGCCGGTCAGTCCGCCCAGAGCCATGCACAGAAAGCCGATCAGGATGAACAGCCACGACCGCCGCAGCGCCTGCGGGGCCGAGGTGGAGAAGAACCGGCGCACCAACCCGCCGACCCGTTCCTGCGGGCCGTAGACGCACAGATAGGCCCGCGCCGTCAGCGCCTCCAGATAGTCCAGCAGGGCCTTGTCCAGCGAAATCTCGCGCGCGATGGCCAGCGAGGTGGTCGCGCGGCGGTAGCTGGCGGCGATGTCGCGGGCGGCGGCATAGTCCATCCGGTGCAGCCCGACCTTTTCGGCCCGGGCCACCAGGGTTTCCAGCAGCCGCCAGTCCGCCTCGCGTTCGGCGCGGAACCGGGCAGAGCGCAGAAGGCTGGTCTGGTCCATCAGATCAGGTCCTTTGCCTTGATGTCGAGGTAGGTCGAGACCAGCCGCGCGGTGATCATCTCGGGCTTGGCATCGACGATCGTCACGCCCAGCCGGACCAGGCGTTCCAGCACCCGGCGGCGGTCCTGCACCCATTGGTTCGCGGCAACCAGCGTGGCCACCCCATCCAGGTCGTCCGCGCCGTGATCGACCAGCGTCTCCAGATCGGGGTCGCGGATCGTGACGAAGACGACCAGGTGGCGACGGGCCAGGATGCCGATGTTTTCGATCATCAATTCAGCCGAGGTGGTGTCGATGAAATCGGTGAAGATGATGATCAGGCTGCGCTTAGGCGTGCGGGCGTTCAATTCGGTCAGAGCGAGGGTATGGTTCGTCTCGCGCCCGACATAGTCCAGGCTGGCCGACCAGCTGCGCAACCGGGCAAAGGCGATGCGGCCGGGCTGGGGCGCGACAAAGCTGCGCGGACGGACGTCGTAGGAAAAATAGCCGACAAGATCGCCACCGATGGCAGCCGCCCAGGCCACGGCAAGCGCCGCCGTCGTCGCATGGTCGATCTTCGGCAGGCCCGCGATGTCTTCGCGCATGAGATAGCCGGTATCCAGGGCCAGGATCACATGATGGTTGCGTTCGGCCTGCAATTCGCGCGCGACCAGCGACCGACGCCGGGCCGAGCGTTTCCAGTCGATCGTCTTGACGTCCATCCCGCGCACGAAATCGCGCAGCTGGTGGAATTCGGACCCTTCACCGATGGCGCGGTTTTCCTTGACGCCATACAGGGTGGACATGACCGTGGTGGTGATCTGGCCCGATTGCACAGGGCGGATGTTGGGCACGACCCTGATCTCCAGCGCCAAGGGCAGGCGCGGCGTGAACTGGAACAGCCCCAGGCGCGAGGGCCAGACCAGCCACAGCCGGGACAAGGACCACACCCCGCGCCGGACCGCACGGCAGGGGATCGTCGCCCTGCCCTGATCAAAGCGCACCACCTCGGGGCCGGACAGGCCTTCGGGCCAGTCGAACCGGGCCTGCAACCCGTCCGGAGCCGGGGCGACGACCAGGTCAAGCGGGACGGTGTCGCCGACGAACACCTCGGGCGGGGCGGTCAGGGTCACCGCCTTGCGCCGGGACAGCGACAGCGCGACATCGGCCAGCGCCAGCGCGGCCAGCAGCACCCAGGGCGCCAGCGCAAGATCGCGCGCAGCATCGCCCACCAGCCCCGCGCCAAGCGAGGCCAGCACGGCGACGCCCGCCGCCTTGATCAGTCTGGGGGCGGGACGGATCAGCGCGGGGCCTCGATCTGGTTGAGGATGTTTTCCAGGACCTGAACCGAGTCGCGGCCTTCGATCTCGGCCGCCGGTCCCAGGACGATCCGGTGCCGGAGCGCGGGCAGGAACAGCCGTTTCACATCATCCGGGATGGCAAAGTCGCGCCCGCTGAGCGCGGCCAGCGCCCGCGCCGCCCGCGCCAGCGCATCGGCCGCACGGGTGGAGGCACCATGCGAAATCTCGGGGTTCGATCGCGTGGCCCGCACCAGCCGCAGGATATAGGCCAGAATGTCGTCCTTCAGGATGATCCCGTCGATCAGCGTCCGGCTTTCGGCCAGCGCCGCCGCGTCCAGCACCTTGGCCAGACCCGCGGTTTCCATCCCGGCCTCGATCGGTTGGGCGGCGTGCTGCTTCAGGATCGCCATCTCCACAGCCTCGGGCGGGAAGTCGATGCCAAGCTTGAACAGGAAGCGGTCAAGCTGGGCTTCGGGCAAGGGATAGGTGCCTTGCTGTTCGATGGGGTTCTGCGTCGCGATGACGATGAAATCGCTGCCCAGCGAATGATCCGTGCCGTCGATGCTGACCATGCGTTCGTTCATCGCCTGCAGAAGGGCGGCCTGGGTCTTCGGCGGCGCGCGGTTGATTTCGTCGGCCAGCAGGACCTGGGCAAAGACCGGACCCTTGGTCAGCACGAAGGTGTTGGTGGCAAAGTTGAAGATCGAGGTGCCAAGGATGTCGCCGGGCATCAGGTCGGGGGTGAACTGCACCCGCCCGAAATCCAGCGCCAGGGCCGAGGCGAAGCTGCGCGCCAAAAGGGTTTTCGCGGTGCCGGGAGGGCCTTCCAGCAAGACGTGGCCGCGCGCGAACAGCGCGACAAGCAGCAGGTCCACCGCGTCCTCCTGGCCCAGAACGGTGCGGCCGATTTCGGCGCGCAGGGCATCGGCGCGGTCGCGCAAGAGATCAAGGGTCATTCGCAATAAGCTCCAGAATCTGTTCCAGGTCTTCGACATGCCGGATCGCCGCCGAAGTCGGGATCGCGGGGGGAAGGGCGTGCAGGCGGGTCAGGACCGCCTCCAGCCGTGTGGCAAGGTCACGGCTGCGGCGGGCGACAAAGCGCAGGAACGCGCCTTCTTCGCCGATCAGGCGGGCCTGACCGGGGCCGACCAACCGGGCGGCGGTGGCGGCAATCCGGGCCTGGGCATAGTCGGCGATCAGCGCCCCGTCCTGCCCGGTCAGCCGCATCAGCCGCGCACGCGCCCGGATCGCCTGCATCTTGCCGACCCCGGTGACCGCTTCATTGGCGACCGGCCCGACCCTTCGCAAGGACCGCCACAGGACCAGCGCCAGCATCAAGCCGGACCCGACCCACAGCGCCAGGAACGGCGGTTCGAAAAAGCGCAAGAGATCCGACCAGGTCTGGTCGCGTTGCGGCGGGGCCTCGGGGTCGGCAAACCAGTTGTCGCGGCTGTAGTCGATGACGATCCCGCCCTCGCCCGCCACTGACGTCAGGACATCGCGCGCGATGGTCGCGTTCTGGCCAAGCCGCAGGCCGTGGTTGTTGATCAGGTCCGGGTCGGACAGGATCAGCACGGGCCATTCCGAACCGGCAAGCGGGCACGAGGCCAGAAGCGTCTGGTCGCCCGACCCGATCAGCGGACTACATCCCGTGCCGTCGAACAGCTGGGCGGCGTAAAGCTCGGTTTCCAGTCGCGCCCCGGATGCGTCGGTGTAGGGAAGGGCCGTGAACACGCGGCGGCTGCGGCTGGTGGTGATCGCGGGCAATCCGGTCAGGCGCTGGAGGATCGCATCGACCCGGCCTGCATCGACCAGAAGTGCCGGATGCGCGATGCCGGTCAGCCGCATGCCGCTGCGCCATTTCGGCAGCACCACGAGGCCCGGCGCGCGGTCCAGCTTTTCCAGGATCACTGACCAGGTGATGTCAGCCTCGTCCTGCTGGAACAGAAGCTCGTCCTTGGTGCGGGCCGGGTCCAGCACCCTGTCCGGCCGGCTGTCGTGCAAGGGCACCACCAAAAGCCCGATGCTGTCGGCATCCAGAAGCCAGCCGCCGGAAAAGCTTTGCGCGTCGCCGCCTTCCGCCGTCAGCCAGATCCGCAACCCGTCCAGCCCGACCGGAGAGCTGCGCAGGTCCTGCTGGCGCTGTGACAGGACATAGAACAGCGCCATCAAGGCCAAGCCGATCACAACCACGACGGCGACGACCTCGGTCCGGACCCCAGAGCCGGTGTTGACCGTGGCCTGGGTCATGCCGGGGTCCCGCTGGTCAGAAGCGGCCGCATCGCCGCGACATGGGCCTGAAACTCGGCCTCGGACACGTCGCGGTTGCCAAACAGCACCCGTTCGCCGAACAGGACCAGCGCCCGCAACGGCTCGGTCTGGGGCTGGCCTTTCGGCAGGTGGCGCAGGGTGTCGCGCATGGTCCAGCTGGGCTGCAACAAGACGCCCTGGGCCGCAGTGGCCCGGGCCAGCGCCGCCTGCGCCAGAAGGACTAGCGCGCGCCTGCGGTCCCGCTGCGCCAGGATCGCGGCCAGATCGGCGGGGGGACCGGCGGGCCGGATCGCCGGACCGCTGGAGCGTCGAAGCCGCGTCGGGTTCTGCGTGCCTTCGCGCAAGGACAAGGTGAACCCGCCGACATTGCGCAGGATCAGCATGGCCAGAGCGATCAGGACTCCGGCTGCGACCAGCATCGCGACGATCCGCATCGTCGACAGGGCGGGCGCGTCGATGTCCAGGCCGGGGTCGCCCCCCGCCGCAGGCTTCGGCGCGGGTTCCTGTTCGGTCTCCAGTCGGGGCAGGCCTTGGGTCGGGTCATAGTAGCCGACATCGGTCTGCACGCTGCGATAGCCCAGCGACTTGAGATAGGCCTGCCCGGAGGGGCCGATCTGCAACGGTTGCTTCGCCGCCTCTTGCGCGCTGGCGCCGAAGGAGGAGAGGACGACGCCAAGGCAAAGCGATGTGACAAGAAATGCACGCATTGCGCGAAGGATAGTGGAAGGCGGCGAGCCCTGCAATCGGGGGCCGGGTCGTGGAAACCCCGCCCTGCGGACGATGATCGCGGCCGCCGTCGGGGCGCCACGTCCCTGCGGGCTATTCGGCTGCGGTCCAGTCCGTCGCGCCGCATTCCGCACACGGCGTCGTGGCAGACGCCGTTCCCGTCCGGCCGATAAACCCACAGTGAGCGCAGCACAGACGGCCCTTCTGCGGGCGGGGCAGCGTGCGAAGTTCGACCGGGGGCACGATCCGCAATCCGGGGCGGGCCGCATCGAAACGGAAGACCGACAGGGTGCCGGACGGCTCGACAAAGGCGTGTTCCACCTCGCCCAGATTGCGGATGCCGGTCAGGCGCAGCAGTTCCATCAGTTCGGGCGGAGCAAGTTTCCGGTCCCCCGCCGTGTCGCACAGGATGCGGCCGTCGCGGACCACTTCGGCAGGGACGCCGTCGACGACGCGCTTTGCCCGGTGCCAGCGCCACATCGCGGCATCCACGGCCTTATCCGCCAGCACCACCAGCAGGATGACCAGCATCGCGGGCAGCAGGGGCACGTCCGGCTGAAACATCGGGTCGCCGACAGCCGAGCCAAGCGCGATGACCAGAAGAAACTCGACCACCGACATCTGCGAAATGCTGCGCCCGCCGATCCAGCGCAACAGCAGGATGGTCCAAAGCCAGATCACCGTCACCCGCAGGACGATTTCCAGCAGGAAAAGCCAGGGCAGATCGCCCAACAGCATCCGGCCCGGATCGAAGGGCACGATCTGGTCCATGTCAGGCCACCCCCTGCCCGCGGCGGGACCGGCCCGGGCGAACCCGCGCCAAAGCCCGGTTGCAGACCCTAGGCCGCATCCCCGCCCTGCCCCCGGATTGGCGGCGTGATCTCGCCCGGCGGCGTCCGGTCGGGGTCCTGCGGCGGGATGCGTTCGGGGTCTGGTCCGGGGACCGGGTCGGGCCAGACATCGGGATCGGTCGGTTCGGGAAACGGCAGGTCGGGGCCGGTCGGCGGCAGATCGGGCTGCGGCTTGCCCGGGGGCAACGTGCCTGGGTCTTGCAGGATCATCGGGTGGTCCTTTCCAGGGCGGGTCGATGCGCCGCCCTTGTCTGGGGTCAACTGTCGGGGGTTAAACGCCGTCCGGAGGCCTGCGTTCCCGACTGCCGCGCCCTTGTTGGCCAAAGGTCCCGTCAGCCAAGAGGATCAGACGGTTCCGAAGCCAGGATTGCCGAAAAGCGGGGGGGCCGGTTTCGACCGCCCGCCTGCAGCGACGCAGATCAACGTGAGCGCTGGCCGCTAGGACCGGCGGCCGGCTTCGGACCGCGTCCGTGCCCGGGTGTCGCCCGCGACTGCTCGCGGCGCCCCCGAGGGGAGGTAAAGGCTGCCGGGCGTACCGGGAAGCGTCAGGCGCAGTCGCCCGTCAGGCTGGGCAGGACCGGGCGGCGGCCCCTTTTCCAGGCCCGGGAACACCTGGCCAAGCCAGTCAGCCACCCGCGCACTGGGTCTGACAGCGATCTCGGCCTGCGGGTCCCGGCAGGCTTCGACCACCGCATCGACTACCAGCGCGGGATCATCCATCGCCGCCGTCCGGGGGGCAAGGCCGGTATAGTTCGCGGCATGGGTCCACCAGGCCGTATCCACCGACCCGGGCAGGATGGTTGCCACCCGGATCGACCGCTCCAGCCCGCAAAGGCGCAACTCTTCGTTCAGCGACCGGCCAAGCCCAAGCACCGCAGCCTTCGTCGCGGCATGGGTGGTCTGGTAGGCCAGCGCCGTATCGCAGTTGACCAGTCCCAGGTTGATCAGCGTGCCCCGGCCCTGGCTGACGAACTGCGACAGGGCGAAATGCGCGCCGAACATCAGGCCGCGCAAGTTGACATCGATCACCCGCGCCTGATCCGCCGCCGGGACCTGCCAGAACAGGCCCAGAGCGCCCACGCCGACCGCGTTGATCCAGATGTCGATCCGGCCGAATTCCTCGACTGCCGCCTGCGCCACGGCGGCCACATCGCTTTCGCGGCTGATGTCGCCGGGGACCGCGATCACCTCGCCCCCCGCTTCACGCAGCTTGATGACAAGATCGACCAGCACGTCCTGACGGCGGGCCAGAAGCACCAGCCGGGCCCCGCGCCGCGCCAGTTCGACCGCCGCCCCCCGCCCGATGCCGCTGGAGGCGCCGCAGATCACGATCACCGACCCATCGATGCGGGGGACGGTATCCCCGGTCATGTCCACAGACCGGACGGCGCGGCGGGTTTTCCTGCGGGTGGGCCTGGGTGTCGGGGCATGTCGGACTTCCTTTGCGGGCGGCGTGCAACCGCAGGGATGAAACCGGCAAACCCCGGGATTGTTCCCTGTCCCTCGTCCTTGCCCCCGGCTTTTGGACGCCTGCCTCAGGTCCTGGGCGGGAACGGGCGGCTTAGGCCGGTGGCACCGGGCAGGCCGAACCGCCAGGGCAGGTCGGCCGCCCTGGAAATGCCGATGCGCGGCCCGACCAGAAGCGGCGCGCTGGGGGGGTGCGGTCTGGTCAGCACGAACCCTTCCGGCCCGACAGGGGACCCCACAGGAGACCCGACACGCAATCCGACGGGTGCGCCATTGTCGGCAAGACGGATGCCCAAGGCCTGCCCGACCCGACCGGGACCGGACCCGATGTCCGACGCCCCCGGCCCACGCCCCCGGCGCGCGGCCATCACGTCCAGCCCGTTGACCGGGCGGATCGCGCGGATCAGCACCGCCTCGCCCGGGCGGCCAACGATGTTCAGGCACAGATGACAGCCGTAGCTGAGATACACATAGACGCTTCCTGCCGCCCCGAACATCGCCGCATTGCGCAGGCCCGGGCCGCGAAAGCTGTGCGAGGCGGGGTCGTCGCGACCATAGGCCTCGGTTTCCAGAATGATGCCGCCCACGCCCCGGACCAGAAGATGCGCCCCGACCAGCCAACGGGCCAGGCTGACGATATCCTGGTCAAAGACGGATTTCGTCGGCACCGGGGTCAGTTCAGAAGCTGCGTCGACCGTTCGGCCAAGGCGCGCGCCATCAGTCGGTGCAGCCAGGTCGCGACCGAGCGGACGTCCGACAATGCAAGCTCGTCCTGCAGGGCCAGCAGGAGCGTCGCCTCGACCAGCCGGTCGGCGGCAAGCGGGTCCGGCACGATCAGCCGCGCCGACAGCCGCAGGCGGGGCACCAGCGTGTCCAGGGTCGGTGCGTGATCGGTCAGGACACTGTGGGCAAGGTCCGAAAACGGGTCGCCAAGCCGGGGAACGGCGGCAAATCGGGGCGGGATCGCGGACAGATCGAAGCCCGAGAAGAACACGAACGGCACGTTCGCGCGCAGCAGGCTGTCGGCCAAGCGAAACACCGGCTGGCCGCGCAGCACGATATCAAGCACCGCAAGATCGGCTTTTGCGGCGTGACACTCGGCCTCTTCCAGCGTTGGAAAGGGACCCAGAACCCGCGCCTGTGCCGTGCGGAAATGGTCGGCCAGACGCCGCGCATTGCAGGCGTTGTCGTCGGCGATCAGAATGCGCTGGCCGGACAGATCACGCACGCGGGTCATCCTTCTAGCAGGGGCGAACCAGGGTAAGGGATATGAGCATTCCGCCGCCGGTTACCAAGCCCGGGGTCGGTTCTGGCACGACTTCGCGCGCGCCATGCGCGAAACCGGCTGATTTCCGCCAAGACCGCCGTCAAGCCCCGCCGTTGCGTGCCATGGCCTCCTTCAACGCCTTTTGCAGGCGCAGCGACAGGTCGCGCAGGCGGGGCGGGATCGGTTCCTTCTCGATCCGGGACAGCAGGGCCTCCAGGTCCGCCAAGGGCAGTTGACGGTCGGTTTCCGGGGGATCGTCGCCGTGATCTGTCAACGGGAACCTCGATGTCGGTCCGGGCAAGGCCGCTGCCACCCGGTGCAGGCTTCAGCATAGCGGCTGCCCGGTCGCGGCGCAAATCGCAGCCGCGCGAGCGGGCCGCAGCGCCGGGCGCGTTCCGTGCTGCCGGGTCCGGAACAATCGGGCCGCGCGGCCTGTTGCACAGCGACCAACCGCACTGGAGACACCCCGATGGACCAGCCCACCCCGCCGCACGACCAGGCCCGCATCCGCCAGCGCGCCTATGAGATCTGGATGGACGAAGGCACGCCAGATGGCCGGTGCGAAGCGAACTGGCACCAGGCCGAGGCCGAACTGGCCCGGGCCGATGCCCCGCCGCAGGCGCTGTTGCTGCAGCCGTCGCGCCCCGACGCTGCGCCCGCCGCCCCGCCCGTCGCCCCGCCACACGCGCCCGACCGCGCTGGATCAGCCCGGCGCAGGTCAACCCGCTAGACCGTCGAACTGCAACGACCCCGCGAAACCATCGCGGGGTCGTCCCATGTTACCGAAGCCCCGGCAAAGCCCAGGCGCGGGGGTGTCAGGCAGCCTCAAGCGCCGCCCGATTGACCGACCCGTCGGCAAGTTGGGTCAACGCGGCATCGGTTGCGCCTTCTTCCCTCAGCGTCGCCGTCAGCAGCTTTTCGGCATCCTTCATGCCCAGAAGCCGGGCCCAGCCGCACAGCGTGCCGTAGCGCGCCATTTCATAGTGTTCGACCGCCTGGGCCGCCGCGATCAGGCCCGCGTCCAGCGCCGGACTGCCGGCAAAGGATTCCAGCGTTTCCTCGCCTTCTTCCAGGATGCCGTCGATGGCCGGGCAGGTCTTGCCGCGCGCCGGCTTGCCCAGAAGCTCGAACACCTGCTGCAGGCGTTCGACCTGGACCTGGGTTTCCTGTTCATGCTGCTCGAACGCCGCCTTCAGGTCTGCCGACTGCGCGCCGCGCGCCATCTTGGGCAAAGCCCGCAGGATCTTGCGCTCGGCATAATAGATGTCCTTCAGCGTTTCGTGAAACAGGGTTTCAAGGGTCTTGGTTTTCATGATCGACTCCATGCGATGTGGAACTTGCCTGACCCAACCGGAAAGGGCAGGAATTGTTCCCGCCGTCGTGGCACCCGGGATCAGACCTCTTCGCCCAAAGCGGTCTGCAACAGCCGCCGCCCGCGATTGATCCGGCTTTTGATCGTGCCGACGTCGCAGCCCAGGATCTGCGCCGCCATCAGGTAGCTTTCCCCCGTCACCAGCACCAGCACGACCGCCTCGCGGTAGGCTTGCGGCAGGTCGAGGAGGGCGGCTTCGATCTCACGCCCGCGAACGTGCCAGTACTGCACCGCAGGGGTGGTCGGAAGGCCAGAGATGCAGTCCTCGGCCCCCGGCCGTTCACGGGCCAGCTTCACGCACTGGTTGTAGAAAAGATTGCGCATGATGGTGAAAAGCCAGGCGCGCATGTTGGTGCCGGGCGTGTAGGCATGAACCTTCTCGATCGCGCGCAGCAGGGTGCTTTGCACCAGATCGTCGGGGTCGCCGGTCCGACCGCACAACGACCGCGCGAACAGTCGCAGGGCCGGAATGTGGCTCAGGATGTCATCTGACATGCAACCAACCTTCTTCCAGATGTCGGGCGTTTCAACCCAAGGGACAATGCCCGGGTGGCCTGCCAGTTCCGCTGGACGTGGGAGCATTTGAACGACCGGCAACGACCCGCCTGCCCTGACGACGTCAATATTCACCCCCTTGCCGCCGCGCCTGAGGGGGAAAGCGACCCGGACCCGTGCGCCGCTGAACCGGGTCCGGGTTCGCCGGGCTTTTCTTGCCGGGCGGCCAGCACCGCCGGGCCGGTATCTTCCGGCTTGCCCAAGCGCAGGAATTCAATGGCTAAGTCGATTGGAAGCCTTCATTATTTCCAGAAGCGACACTTGATCGAGTATCCGATGCGCATCCTGCACACCGCCGACTGGCACATTGGCCAGACCCTGAATGGCTGGTCTCGTGACCTTGAACACCGGGCGTTTCTGGATCGTTTGCAGGATGTGATCCTGGCGGAAGATGTGGATGTGCTGCTTGTGGCGGGGGATGTCTTTGACGGGATCAATCCCTCGGGCGAAGCGCAGCGCCTTCTTTACGGGGCCATCGCGCGCATGGTGCGCTTGCGCCCGCATCTGCAGATCATCCTGACGGCGGGCAACCACGATCCGGCACAACGTCTGGAAGCGCCTGAGGCGGTGCTGAACGAGTTGGGTGTCCATGTGCTTGGCACCTTGCGGCGCGGCGCCGAAGGGGTCGATCTTGACAGGCATCTGATTCCGCTTCGGGACCGCGATGGAGCAGTCCGCGCCTACGTCCTGGCGGTTCCCTTCCTGCGTCAGGCTGACCTGCCGGGCCTTCGCCTTGGCGCGGAGGATGGTGACGAACCCGCCATCACCGCGGCTGTCCGCGCCCTGCACCGCGAGATGGCCGAAACCGCCGTTGCCCGGGCGGGTGGGCTGCCGCTTGTGGCCATGGGCCACCTTACCTGTTCCGGCGGGCTTGCCTCGGACGGGGCGGAACGGCGCATCCTGATTGGCGGGGAACATGCGGTTCCACCCGATGTGTTCCCGCCCGCGCTTGCCTATGTCGCGCTTGGTCACCTGCACAGGCCGCAATCGCTGGATGGTGGGCGGGTGCGCTATTCCGGCTCGGCCTTTCCACTGTCCGCCTCCGAGATCGCCTATGACCATGGCGTAACCTTGATCGATGTGTCGGATGGCATGTCGCATCGGCATATCCCGATCGACCGGCCCGTGCCGATGTTTCGCCTGCCACGCTCCGGGTCGGGCAAGCTGGAGGATGTGCTGGCTGCGCTTGCCGAAATCTCACTGTCCCCCGACACCCCGCGCGACACGCAGCCGTTCCTGTATCTGTCGCTTATGGCCGACCGCCCCGTCACCATGTTGGCGGCGGAGATCGAGACCCTGATGGAGCGGACACCGGCGCGGCTTGCGGGGCTGTCGATCACCCGCAGCAACCAACCGGCACAGGAGCGACCGCCCGCGACGCTGGCAGAAACCTCGCCCGAGGATCTGTTCCTGTCGGCCTTCCAGGAGGTGCATGGCATCCCGCCCGACGCCCATCACCTTGCGGCCTTCCGCGATGCCCTGTCGGAGGCCTGATCCATGCGCATCCTGTCGATTTCAGGCCAGAACATCGCAAGCCTGTCAGACCGTTTCGAGATTGATTTTACCGCGCCCCCCCTGAATGGCGCAGGGCTTTTTGCCATCACGGGCGAGACGGGCGCGGGCAAGTCCTCGATCCTTGATGCCATGTGTCTGGCGCTTTACGGCGATGCGCCGCGCCTTGCCACGGGCGCGTCCAGTGACGAGATTCCCGATCCGTCGGGTGATGCCATCAAGGCCAAGGACGCACGCGCCATCCTGCGGCGCGGCGCGGTTCAAGGCTCGGCCGAGGTGCGCTTCACGGCTTTGGACGGGCAGGATTACATCGCCCGCTGGCAGGCTCGGCGTGCCCGCGACAGGGCGGACGGCAAACTGCAGACTGTTTCAAGATCCTTGGCGCGGGCATCAGATCAGCAGGTGCTGGCCAGTCAGACCACGGCTGTAACCGAGCAGATCAACACCCTGACCGGCCTGACCTATGAGGAATTCCGCCGGACGGTCCTGTTGGCTCAGGGCGATTTCGACGCGTTCCTGCGCGCCGATACCAATGAACGCGCGGGTCTTCTGGAAAAGGTCACAGGCACCGGCCTTTACCGCGCGGTTTCCACGCGCGTCTTTGAACGGACCGAGGCAGCGCGCCAGGTGCATGACGGACTGGCCCTGCGGCGGGGCGAGCATCGGTTGCTGTCGGAAGAGGAGCAGACCGCGCTGGCCGCGGAAAGTGCAGCACTGGTGGCGGAAAATGCGACGGCCAACGCGGAAAGGACCAAGCTGCAGGCAGATCTAGGGCGCCATGACCGCCATGCCGAAGCGGCCCGTCAGGTCGGTCTGGCCCAGGGGACGGAATCCGCCGCGCTTGACGAACTGGCGGCAGCGGTACCGCAGCGTGAACGCCTGGCCTTGATCGACAGGGCCGATCCGCTGCGACCACTTTGGGTGAAGGCACAGGATGCCACAGCACGCATAGCAGTCGCCACGGCCAGGTTTGAGACAAAGCGTAGCCGTCGGAGTGAGGCAGAAGCGCGGGCCGAGGAATTGCGCGCGGCAGCAGATTTGTTCGCGGCCGACTTTGCCGCAAAAGAAGCCGAGTTCAAGGTTCTGGGTCCTCAGTGGGACGAAGCGGCAACGCTGGATTCGGAGATAGTGTCGGCTGCAACCGAACTGACCACGGCGCAAACCTTGGCCAATTCGACGGGGGCGGACGCCAGGACCGCAGAAGACGCCTTGGCCGAATTGCGCGCTGCGGTCACGCAGGCAGAAGCCGATCTGCACGAAGCGGATGCCGAAATCGCGGCGCTTGGGCCGGCACTGACCCTTGCCGATCGTTGGGAACAGGTCCGGCTGGATATTGGGGCGCATGCCGAGGCCCTAGGCTCTGCGATTAAGGCGGAAACGCAGGCTTCTGATTGTGCAGGCAAGTTTGGGGCGTTGCAGGCACAGGTCGACACTCTGACTGCGGCAATCACAACGGAAAGCGACAAGGACATCGCCCTTCAAGGCGAGGCCGCCCAGCTTTCCGCCCAGATAACCGCGCTGGAACTAAAGCACCCGGTGCAGGCAGCGCGCCAACTGGCGGATCTGGCTGCTGCCCTTGGCGGGCTGCACCGCGCGGGGCAAGACCATGCCGCAGCCAAGCGCGATCAGGCCTTGGCAACA